>CAZMRS010000188.1:0-5602 GCA_964568435.1 uncultured Boseongicola sp.
CGCGTCCGTCTGGGGGACGGAAGGTCGCAGGTTCAAGTCCTGCTAGCCCGACCAATCACCGACCGCCCGCCTTGTTTTGGCGGGCGTTTTTGCGACCGGAGGGACGATGAGCAACGGCGTTCTCACCGATGAGGAAATCCGCGCCATGATCGCAAATGGTGGCATTCGTGCCGCCCGCGATGTCGAACCGGGTCAAATCCAACCCGCCTCTCTGGACCTCCGCCTCGGCGCGACAGCCTACCGCGTCCGTGCTTCTTTTCTTGCCGGAAAAGGGCGCACAGTCGCGGATCGTCTTGAAGACTTCACGATGCATTCGGTGGACCTCACCGAAGGCGCTGTTCTCGAAAAGGGCTGCGTCTATGTGGTCCCTCTCCTAGAAAGCCTCACGCTCCCGACCGGCACCGCCGGAGCCGCAAGCGCCAAATCCTCAATCGGCCGCCTCGATCTCCTGACACGAATTATCACTGACAACGGCACCGAGTTCGACCGCGTGCCCGACGGCTACGACGGCCCCCTCTACGTCGAAATTTGCCCACAAAGCTTCTCCGTCATCGCCACCACCGGTCAGATGCTCAACCAGATCATCTTCCGTCGCGGCCAGACCGTGATTTCAGACGAAGACCTCAAAGCCCTCCACGCCAAATCCCCAATCGTCTCGGGCGATGCTGTCATTTCCGGTGGCTTGGGCTTCTCCGTTGATCTTAAACCAGAAAACGGAACTCTCGTGGGTTACCGAGCCAAGCCGCACACCGGTGTCATCGATCTCGGCAAACTCGCCCATTACGACCCCAAAGACTTCTGGGAAGAGGTGCGCACCGACACCGGCTGGATCATCCTTGATCCAGGTGCATTCTACATCCTCGTCAGCCGCGAAAGCATCGTGATCCCCCCCGACCACGCCGCCGAAATGGCCCCCTACATCGCCATGGTCGGTGAATTTCGCGTCCACTACGCCGGTTTCTTCGACCCCGGTTTCGGCTGGGCCGAAGCAGGCGGTGCCGGGTCCCGCGGCGTCCTGGAAGTCCGCTGCCACGAAGCGCCGTTCGTCCTTGAGCACGGGCAAGTGGTCGGGCGACTGGTCTACGAGAAGATGACCCAAGCGCCAAAAACGCTCTACGGCCGCGAGATCAAATCAAACTATCAGGGCCAGGGCCTGAAGCTGTCGAAGCATTTTCGGATGGCGTGACGTGCAACAGGCTGCGCCGCCTGCATGTCTCCGTAGCGTATGGCTGCTAGGAACCCGAAGCTGTCATCCGAACAGGTCAAATGTAGTTGGACCCCGTACGCGCGTCCGCCTCTAAGTCTCGAGGACTTAGTGTCCTCGACTAACGGACGACCACACGACCATTAGCTGCGCTTTCTCATCAGGACGGAACTGCTCCAATGATTGCTGCTCAAATACCTGCGGAGCCCAAGACGCCAACACGTTGCGTTTCCTTGTAGGCCGGCTGACTTGGCCGTACGACGAAATTCTCTCACACGTTAAGCCGCTGCGATGCCTCCGCTCGACGTGGAGCGTTTAAGAGCATCCATTCTTCGATGCGCGCCGGATCCGGCGGCAGGTTCTCGGCAAGGCCGCAGGAAAACGCCTCGAAGGCGTCGTTGTTCAACCTGTTCAATCCAACGAGCACGGGAATACCACGCGCCAGCGCATCGGCGATCACCGGGCGAAAGCCTCGCCCTTCGGCTTCGTGCTTGCCGAACTTGTTTACGATCAATACATCGGTTGGCTGTTCCAGACTGGTGCTAACCAGTCCAACAGCGGTCTCCAACGCTTCAGGATTGAGCCGACAGCCGCGAGCACCTTCGCCAAGCGATTGAGAAATCCGGATCACCGGTCCATCTGGCAAGACGCAAACGTCCATGTCACAGGGGCCCACGCATTGTTGGTCCGAATTCACCTGCACCGTACCGCGCACACGCAAGCCGCGACGTTGAAGCGAGTTTGCAATCCGCTCCAGCAGCAAATCGGTGTCGCCGCGTCCCGGCGCCATTGTGCATGCTATCTTCATGTCACCCTCATCGTTGGTCATCTATCGGTAGAAATTCTACGAGACCACCTTTTCGTACTCGTTGTGTGTCGGCGCCTATTATCGCGAATCCGTCGGCCGAAGCCAGATGCGCTACAGCGGCAGAGTTCGTTTTATCTGGAAAGGACACCAAGGCGCGCCCCTCTGGGTCAGTGCCGACGATACGCGCCGGTCTGAATTCTTGCCGTCCGGGGTGATGACGGAGGTCTTTCTCCAACACTGCGAGGTGTGTCGCGGGTCTTCCGGGTGCGAGTCCAGACAATCGTGCCAACAGGCGCGCTCCAAACAACTGCCATCCCACAAAAGCTGCGACCGGATTGCCGGGCAGCCCGAGCCAGAGCGTTGAGCCAAGGCGACCAAATGTCGCCGGCTTGCCCGGCTTGATCGCCACGCGGTCAAAGAGGACCTCGCCACCGACATCTTGGAAAACGCGCGGAAGCAGGTCAGCGTCTCCGACAGAGACGCCGCCGGTTGTAACCAGAATATCAGCGTGCTCGCCCAGTTTGCGGAACTCGGCTGTTAACTCCTCAACGTTGTCGCCAATCCGGCTGACCGAGACGAGATCGACACCCTGGCCGAGCATTTGGGATACCAGCATCGGGGTGTTCACGTCATTGATACTGGCGGCAGTCGTCAGGTTTCCAGTGGGCTCAACTTCGTCACCAGTAACCAGCAGGGCCACGCGAATTGGGCGAACGACACTGACAGAGGTGCGTCCAACTGCGGCGCACACGGCGATCTCCTTCGCTGCAAGCCTGCGGCCCTTGTCCAGGATCTTGTCTCCTGCACACATGTCATCGCCCGCGCGGCGGACATTGGATCCACGGCTGGGCCGTCGCGAGAGCGCAACTGTATCTGCAGCGCGGGTGACGTTTTCCTGCATGACGACCGTGTCGGCTCCCCGCGGCATCGGCGCCCCCGTCAGGATACGCGCGGCGGACCCGCGGGGCAGAGATCGCTGGGCGGCATGACCGGCGGCGATGGTGTCCAAGACAGGCAAAACCCACGGGCCGTTGCCTTTGAGATCGGCACAAAGAAGCGCGTAGCCATCCATTGCTGAATTGTCGAAAGGAGGGACCATGGATACGGCGCGAACGGGCTCGGCCAGAACGCGACCATAGGCTTTTGTCAGCGCGACATCCTCGACTTCCCCGACAGACCGGACAACGGAATCGATATGGCCAAATGCCGTTTCCAGCGGGATCATCCCACCGGATCGTTCAAAGGCGTCACACCCGCAGTCTCCCGCGGGATGTGATTTTGGACGTGTCATTGCGGCTCGGCTCCAGTCAAATCTGCACCGAAAATCTCCGCAGCCTCGATCAACTTGCTGACGTAAGCGCGCGCGGCGCGGGCCCAGGCTGCCTTCTCCATGGCCGTGGCGATCTGTGTCTTGACCGCGCCAAACGGCAATTCCGCCCCAGGTGCCTCGGCATCCAGCCGGATGATGTGATAGCCGTGCCGGGTCAGGACCGGTTCTGCAACGATGTCGGCTGTGGAAAGCGTGCGAATGGCCGCCTCGAATTCCGGTACCGTGTCGCCCGGCCCAATCTGGCCGAGAGATCCACCATTGGATTTTGAAGCGCAGTCGCTGTGGTTTGCCGCCAGACTCGCAAATCCCGAGGAGTCGCTTAAAGCACGGCTCAGCAACGCGTCGGCTCGTTTCCGAGCGTTGGCGCGTGCCTTGGCATCGCGCGGGTCGCAAGCGATCAGAATGTGTGACACCTCCCACAAAGGCGGCGCGCGGAACCGCGAAGGGTCGCGCGACCATTCCGCATGCACGGCTTCGTCAGACGGTGCATCCACAGGCAGATTTGCTTCAAGAAGACCCCGGATTAGGGCCTCTTCCTCGCTCTCGCAGCGACCTTGGCCGAATGCGCGGGGTGAGACCGCAATGCCCAACTGCCGCGCCTCCTGCAAAAGCAACGTTCGGATCGCCATGGCCTTAGCCGCCTTGCGCCAGGCGAGACCGGGCTTGCCATCAGGAGCAGAATGATTCTGCACCTCAGCCGCGATCAGCTCATGCGGCACGGTTTCTCCGTTGACCACGAGGTCGGGGAAAAGCGCGGGGCTCATTGTCTTACTCTCCACGCTTGGCCAGCTGTACCGCCCGGCGGGACCGCACAACTTGATAGCCCGGTCGCCAAAGGTACCGCAGCGGTGCCGAGATCATGTGCACCAAACGTGTGAACGGGAAGACGAGAAAGATGGTCAGGCCAAGGAAAAGGTGCAGCTTGAACACCAGCGCGACGTCGACGATCTGGTCTGCCGCACCAGCCTGGAAGGTAAAGATCATCTGAGCCCAAGTCATAAATTTCACCATTTCGCCGCCGTCCAGGTGCTGAACCGACACGAAGATCGTGGCGATCCCCAGGACCAGTTGTGCCAGAAGCAGCGCCAGGATGGCGATATCCCAGAAGCTCGACGTGGCCCGGATACGCGGGTCGGTCCAGCGCCGGTGAAACAGCATACCGCCGCCGATCAGCGCCATCACCCCGGCGATGCCGCCAGCGACCACGGCCAGCGTCTGCTTGAAAGTGTCGCTGACACCGAGCGCGTGAAATACGCTCAGCGGCGTCAGAAGGCCAATCAGGTGGCCAAGAAAGATGACCAGGATGCCAACGTGAAACAGGATCGACCCCCAGACCAGCTGTCTGCGCCGGAGAAGCTGCGACGACGAGCTTTTCCAGGTGAAGGGATCGCGCTCGTACCGTGCGACCGAGCCGATAACCAGCACCGAGAGCGCGATGTAGGGGTAGATACCGAAAAGGAAATTGTGCATGTCGTGCCTCCGTTACTCGGCCGCTTGGGAGATTCGTTGAAAAGAGTCTCTTTAGGTAACATTTCGGACCTATTTTTGTGCAGGTGCGGCGGAAAAGCGCGCCGAAGGGGTAATGATTCCGTTATTTAGGTCAATACTATTGCCTTTTCTTTTCTGATGATGGCGCATATTAGGGCGCTCTGGACAGTTTTTCGAAGGTTTTTCCTATGGCCGAGAATCCGATGCTCAAGTTTGTCACCACGCCGCGCGATATGCCCGAGAAGCGTGAGGCGACAGTACGTCGTGAAGACTTCAATGAGATTTACGCGGAGTACGCGGATCAGAAGGCCAAGGAACAGGCGAGCCGCTGCTCTCAGTGTGGTGTGCCATATTGCCAATCTCACTGTCCTTTACACAACAATATCCCTGATTGGCTGAAGCTGACGGCCGAAGGGCGTCTGCGCGAGGCCTACGAGGTGAGCCAAGCAACGAATGCCTTCCCCGAGATTTGCGGTCGCATCTGTCCGCAGGACCGGCTTTGCGAAGGGAACTGTGTGATCGAACAATCCGGCCATGGCACCGTTACCATCGGATCGGTCGAGAAATACATCACCGACACAGCTTGGGAAGAAGGTTGGGTTCAGCCAATCTCCCCGTCGGCGGAGCGTCCTGAAAGCGTCGGCATCATAGGTGCTGGTCCCGGCGGTTTGGCCGCGGCTGACCGTTTGCGGCGCGCCGGTGTTCAGGTCACGATCTACGACCGCTACGACCGCGCGGGTGGATTGCTGACCTACGGCATTCCGGGCTTCAA
>CAZMRS010000189.1:0-5584 GCA_964568435.1 uncultured Boseongicola sp.
AGACGGTGTAAAGCGTCTTAGTTTTCGCTGGTCTCTGTCGTGGTGAGCGCTCCATTATCCCACTCACCGGTGCGTTCCTCGCCGGTTGCATAGCGAATTGTGCCGGTGCCCTGACGCTTTCCGCGCTCGAACATGCCTTCGTAGACATCTCCGTTTGCGTAAGTCGCAACGCCCATCCCGTCGATCTCTCCGCCGTTCCATTCGCCGGTGTAGGTGAAGCCGTCGGGCATTTTGATCGTGCCCTGTCCTTGGCGCTGGCCATTAACAAAAGCACCTTCGTAGACCGTACCATCTGAATAGGTCGCGATACCCTGGCCTTGGCGTTGACCGTCGCTCCATTCGCCGTCGTATGTGTAGCCATCGGCGAAGGTCATCTTGCCTGTGCCGTGCATCTTGGCGTTGCGGAACCCACCCTCGTAAACAAGTCCGTTGGCGTAGGTTGCAATACCTTCGCCTTCAATAACGCCTGCAACCCAGGCCCCTTCATAGGTGTTGCCGTCCGGGTAAACGATGCGGCCAGTGCCGTCGGCGAGGTCTTCTTTAAATGACCCGGTGTAGACAGAGCCATCTGGGTAGGTGACTTCGCCGTCCCCTTCGATCCGGCCTTCAACCCATGAGCCGGTGTAAACGTAGCCATCCGTGCCGGTGAATGTGCCCTGGCCTTGACGACGGTCAGCAACAAAGGCGCCTTCGTAGATGTCCCCATTGGCATAAATGACGCGACCCTGACCTTCGCGTTTGCCATCGGCAAGTTCGCCCTCGTAAACGTCGCCATTCGGCTGCGTGAGCGAGCCAGTGCCATTGATCTGACCGTTCGTCCATTCGCCGACGTAGACAAGACCGTCGGGCATTGTCAGCGTGCCGCGACCATCACGCGCACCGCGCACAAGCTGGCCCTCATAGACCGCGCCGTCAGGATATTCGATTCGGCCCGTCCCTTCGCGAATGCCTTTGTTCCACTGACCTTCATAGATGTAGCCGTTCGGGCTTTGCATCCGTCCTTGGCCGTCGTGAAGCGCATCAGTGAAATTGCCTTCGTAAATCACACCATTGGCGTAGTTTGCGACACCCTGACCGTTGATCTTCCCGTCGGCCCATTCTCCTTCGTAAGTGCCGCCATCGGCAAAGACGATTTTTCCGCGCCCTTCTGGCTTCCCAGCGGCAAATTCGCCCTCGTAGATGGAGCCATTCGGGAACTCTGCTCGGCCCTGTCCGCGAATTTCGCCTTCGACCCATTCACCGGAGTAAACGTAGCCGTTTGGAAGTCGGTAGGTGCCGGTCCCGTGCTGTTTGCCATCGAGGAACGTGCCCTCATAGACACCCCCGTCGTCATACTGCTTGGTGATAACCTGAGTGTCTTGCGCCCAGGCAGCGCCACCAAATGCAATCGCGACACATGCTATGCTTACGTCTAGCCTCAACCGTCTCACCACGATCTTATCCACTCTTTCTCCCTCAAGTCCGATAAATCTAGTGGAGCCTCCTCGCACTCGCAACGCTTTTCCCGTTCTGCGACCCTTTCCCTTCGGCGCATCTCTGCTAAGACACGTCTTGAACTGGAGAAAGCGCATGACGAACCGTTTCCGCATCACGCTTGGGCAAATGAACCCAACTGTTGGCGACCTTGCTGGAAATAAGGCCAAGGCACTGAAAGTGTGGGAAAAAGGCCGATCCGCGGGCGCGGATTTCGTTGCGCTGCCCGAGATGTTCATAACCGGCTACAACACACAAGATCTTATCATGAAACCGGCCTTCGCGCGGGATGCGATGGCCCACATTGAAGAGCTGATGTCTGAGACAGCCGATGGACCGGCGCTTGGGATCGGTGGGCCGCTGATTCAGGGTGGCAAGCTCTACAACGCTTATCATGTACTGAAAGAAGGTCGATTGGTGCGACAGGTTTTGAAGCACCATCTTCCAAACGAAACTGTTTTTGACGAAGTGCGACTGTACGAACCAGGCCCCATTGCTGGTCCTTACGACTTGGGCGTGGTGCGCGTCGGGACACCGATTTGCGAGGATGCCTGGCACGAGGATGTCCCCGAGGCACTCGAGGAGAGCGGCGCGGAGGTGATCCTGGTGCCCAACGGGTCGCCGTACTATCGCAATAAGTTCGACACCCGTCTCAACCATATGGTTGCGCGCGTTGTCGAAACTGGATTGCCACTCATTTACCTCAACATGGTTGGCGGTCAGGACGATCAGGTCTTCGATGGCGGAACGTTCGTTTTGAACCCCGGGGGTGAATTGGCATTGAAGATGCCCGTCTTTGACGAAACCGTCGCCCATGTCGATTTTGAAGAGACAGATGAAGGCTGGCGCGCCGTTCCGGGTGAGATTGTCAACTTCCCAGATGAGTGGGAGCAGGATTACCGCGTGATGGTGGAGTCACTGCGCGATTACTTCCGCAAAACCGGCTTCAAGAAAGCGCTTCTTGGTCTGTCCGGCGGGATCGACAGTGCCATTGTCGCGACGATCGCGTCCGATGCGCTTGGCCCTGAGAATGTTCGCTGCGTGATGCTGCCTTCGAATTACACGTCTCAAGAATCATTGGATGATGCGGGCGAGGTCGCTCGAAATCTTGGCGCACGGCTGGATACAGTGTCCATCAAGGACCCGGTGTTAGCCGTGAACGGCACGCTTGCAGAAGTTTTTGCTGGAACCGAGCCCGGGCTAACCGAAGAGAACATCCAATCCCGTTTGCGGGGGGTCATCTTGATGGCGATTTCCAACAAGTATGGAGAGATGCTGCTGACCACCGGCAACAAATCCGAAGTCGCCGTTGGATATGCCACGATCTACGGAGACATGGCTGGCGGGTACAATCCGATCAAAGACCTTTACAAAATGAGGGTGTTCGAGACCTGCCGCTGGCGCAACGCCAACCATCGCGACTGGATGTTGGGACCGGCGGGCGAGGTCATTCCTCCTCGGGTGATCGATAAGCCTCCAACAGCTGAGCTGCGTGAGGATCAAAAAGACAGCGACAGCCTCCCGCCCTATGAGGATTTGGATGTGATCCTTGAGGCGTTGATCGACGACGAGAAATCGGTCGCCGAGGTCGTCGAGATGGGTTTTGACCGTGAGACAGTCAAAAAGGTCGAGCACCTGATCTACATCGCAGAATACAAGCGGTTCCAATCCGCACCGGGTGCAAGGCTGACGATGCGCTCGTTTTGGCTGGACCGTCGCTATCCGATCGTCAACCGGTGGCGCGATCCATCATGACGCAAGGTCGAGCCCGATGGGTTCGGCCAGATGCCCGGTTTTCACGTAGATCAGGCAGCCTTCATCCGACCAGGGCTTGTGCTGGGACAGATGCGGTGAACGGATCCATGTTCCGGCAGGATAGTCGCCGTGCTCGTCTTGAAACGTGCCTTCCAACACAAGAATTTCTTCGCCGCCCCAATGTGTATGAGGATTGAACTTTGTGCCCGGGGCCCATCTGACAAGAGCTGCAGCTTCCGTTCCGTGTTCATGCAACGGAAGGACACTCAGTCCGGGCACAAGCCCGGGCCGAAAGGTCTCTTCGGACGTATTGATCGAGAAATGCGCTTGGTCGTCTGGGGAAAATTGGTGAAGTTTCACGAAGATAGTGCAGCCTTCGTCCGTGTGCGGCTTATGCGACGTTCCGATTGGATTGCGCACATAACTGCCAGCGGGAAAATCGCCGCTCTCATCGCTGAAGGTGCCGTCAACAACAAGAAACTCCTCGCCACCGCCATGCGTGTGGGGGTCGAACGAGGACCCCGGCGCGAAACGCACAAACGATGTGGCTCGGGCGACTTCATCTCCAATGCGATCCAACATGCAGCGCTCAACACCTCCAGCGGGTGAGGCAACCCACTCGCGGTCCTCTGGTCGAATGACGACGCGCTCATCGAAATCGGCGTTGATTCTCATTGAAAGCTCCAATGTCCCTATCACATGATAGGCTGTAGCTCAGTCTTGCTTGCAGCGCAAGAACAACCTATCAGGTGATAGGTAAGATTTTGGTGAGCTATGCCGTCGAAGAGAAGTGACATTCTGGATTCTGCCGAGCGCCGTATACGAAGCTTTGGTTATACAGGGTTTTCGTTCCGTGATGTTGCGAGCGATGTCGGGATCAAGAGCGCAAGCGTTCACCATCATTTCCCGACAAAGGGTGATCTGGCGGCAGAGGTGGCGCGCCGGTATTCAGACCGGTTCTTTGAAGAAATCCAGTCCGCCGAAACTGTCACGCAGTGGGCAACTGCTTTTCGAACGGCACTATCGCAGGACGGTCAACTGTGCCTTTGCGGGGTGCTGGCGGCCAACCGCGACGCGCTGCCGGAGGGCGTCGCACTAGAAGCGCGGGCTTTTTTTGAGACGGCGATCGAGGCGTTGAGCAAGATTACCGGTGATGTTGAAAGTTCGACGCGTACGCTTGCGACACTTGAAGGCGCGATGATTTTGGCAAGGTCAATGGGGGACCTCAGTGTCTACGACACTGCAACTAAAGACCTGCGGTGACCCAATTCAGAGTTTTGTGACCGTCGTTTCCTTCAAAAGATCCATTGTCGTCGCGCGATCACACAAACGAGTGGCCTCAGTCATCACAGCCGCACTTGCTGCCGCAACGCCCCAACGCAGACACTCTTCGACGGGCTCGTCACCGGCCAACGCCAAGGTGAATGCACCGACGAAACTATCCCCGGCACCGACTTTGGAGATCACAGGTACTTCCGCTCCGACCGCATGCCACATGCCGTCCTTTGTCGCGAGGACCGATCCATCGGCTCCACGTGCGATGATGATGATGTTGGCAACACCTGCTTGAACAAGGGATTGCGCAAAGGCGGCAGTGTCTTCGCGCGTTGGCAGCGGGCGACCTGCAAGCTCTTCACCTTCCGGGCCGTCCATACGCAGAACATGCAGAGCCTCACGCGGCTTTTCAGCAAGATGGAAAAGAGCGGGCCCTGACGTATCAACGATCAAGCGCGCTTCGCGGCCTTTGACGTGACCGGCAAGGATCGACGGAAAGTCTTTCGCTACGCCCGGGGGTTGGCTTCCGGAAAGAACGACAAGCGTGTCTTCGCCCGTGGCCTGATCGACAGAGTCCAACGCACGCGGGACATCCTCTTCAGTCCAAACCGGGCCAGGCATGACAAATCGAAACTGATCTCCTGTCTTTTGGTCGATGACGCTCATTGATTGCCGCGTCTCGCCCGGGCCTTGAAACGCAACGGTTGGAACGCCTTCCAAAGCCAAAAGTTGTAGCAAATGCGCGCCTGTTGCGCCGCCGATGGCGACCAAGGCAGTCGCCTGTCCTTGCAGGAGTTTCACAGCACGCGCCACGTTTATCCCACCGCCACCCGGGTCGATCTGCGGTTCGGTGCAGCGGAGTTTTGGCCCCGGCTCGATCACCGGAGACGTTGTGCAGAAGTCCACTGTCGGGTTCAGCGTGATAGTCAGGATGTGCGATTTCATGGCGCAAACCTTGGTTTCAAAAGCGAGTAGGTTTTCTTGCCCTGTTAGCGCAATCACCGCAAGTAGAAAACTGCGAAACCCCCTGCGCCTCCAAGTTCGCCTAGGTCCACCATTCGTCGATGGTTGCGATATCATC
>CAZMRS010000190.1:0-5578 GCA_964568435.1 uncultured Boseongicola sp.
GGAGAGCATCGACATCACGTCCTCGATCTGCTCGGACGAGACCTGATCCGGCGGCAAGACTTTGTTCAGCTGATCGTAGGTGATGTAGCCTTTTTCCCGCGCATCCGCGATCATCTTCTTGACCGCGGCCTGGCTCATATCGAGACCGCCTTCGGCGTCCTGATCGTCTGGTTTGCGGTCGTCGTTGTCTTTGGCAGCCATGCGGCACTCCCAAATAGAGAATCGTGTGATTCGGGCTTTGGCGAATCATCTAATGCGAATCAGAGAATCACAACCCATTGCCCTGTTTTTATTGCGAACATGCGCAGAATTGCTACGGCCTGTCGCGGCGTCCCTTGGAGAAGTCTATCTGATCCAGAAGAGACGTTAATTTTTGCTTTTCATCCCGTTTGATGCGGGCCCCGTTGGGTCCAAGATCGTATTCGGCGCGGTCTTCTGCGCCGGATTTCTCACTTTTATTGCGGGCTTCGGCGGCTTGCCTAAGTCGCGTTGTCAGAACCTCATCAGCAGCACCGGAAAAATCTTCCAATGCGTCGTCGAGTTCGCGCATTGCGCCACGGCGCGCTGCGAGCTTGGCGAGTTCTTCAGCCACAGAGAGTTCGGCAACATCTTGTCCCGCTCCGGGGCGGACCCCGGGTGCAATTTGCACATGGCGCGCATGGGTCAGCTTTTCAAGGGCATCTTCGCCGCAAATTGCAGTGATTTCGTCGGTTGTGCCGCCACCCGTTTGCAACAACGCCAAACGCACCGCATCGTGTTCGGGGCGGGTGGTTGTCAGACGTTCGAGATCGGCTGTGAATTGGTCGACAAGATCAGGGTGACGCACGAGTGTGGCCAGGATCACGGCCTCGCGCAGCTGGTCTTCGAAAGCGGACCCGGCGGCTGCGAGCGCGCTCATTTTCGTTTCGGCCATTGGGACGGCAGGGCCTTTGCCGAATGATCGGCCAAACCTTGTGCCGCCGCCCGCGGTCTGTCGGACCGGGCGAGCGCCGTCAAAGAGTTGGCGACGGAGGCGGTTAATCTCGTCTCCATAGTGTCGACGGAGAGACGGGTCGCGGACCTGCTTGATGGCTTCGCGAAGCGCGCGGTCGAGAGCAGCCTTGCGTTCGGGGCTGTCGAAGGATTTGCCTTCGGTTTCGCGACGCCAGAGCAGCTGCACCATTGGTAAGGCGTCTTCCAAGAGGCGACGTATGGCCCCTGCCCCTTCTGTTCGGAGCACGTCGTCGGGGTCGAGTCCTTCGGGCATCAAGCAGAAGCGCAAGGATTTACCCGCTTCAATGAGCGGCAACGCGAGATCGATCACGCGCATGGCAGCGCGCAGACCTGCGGTGTCGCCGTCAAGCGCGATGATGGGTTCGTCGGAGATGCGCCAGAGAAGGTGCAGTTGGTCTTCGGTGACAGCGGTGCCCAAAGGTGCGACGGTGGCGGTGAAACCGGCCTCGGCCAGCGCGATGACATCCATGTAGCCTTCTGCGACGACGAGCGGTGTTCCCTTGCCAGCGGCTTCTCGGGCGGGGCCGTGGTTGTAAAGACTGCGGCCTTTGTCAAAGAGCTCGGTTTCGGGCGAGTTGAGGTACTTCGCGTTATCACTTGGGTCCATCGCGCGACCACCGAAGGCAATTGCTCGGCCACGAGCGTCGCGGATCGGGAACATGATGCGGTTTCGGAAGGTGTCGTAGGGGCGCGCGCCTTGGTTGGACGGCTTGGCAAGACCGGCGTCTAGGATGAGGTCCTCGCTCACACCTTTGCCGGTCAGGTGATCCCAAAGGCCTTGCCATCCGTTTGGGGCGAAGCCGATTTCCCAGCGGTCTTGCGCGGCTTCATCCAGCCCGCGGCCTTTCAGGTAATCGCGCGCCTCTCCCGCCGCGGCGGTTTTGAGGCTGAGGCGGAAGAACTGGACGGCTTGTTCCATGACGTCGGCCAATTGGCTGCGCCTATCGGCCTTGGCCTGCGCCTGCGGATCGCGGGCGGGCATTTGCATGCCAACCTCACGCGCGATGATCTCAACAGCTTCGATAAACGTGACGTTTTCGGTTTCCTGCACGAAATTCACGACGTCGCCTTTGGCGTGACAACCGAAGCAATAGTAGTAGCCTTTTCGGTCATCCACATGAAAAGAAGCGGTTTTTTCCTGATGGAACGGGCACGGCGCCCACATGTCGCCTTTACCTTGATTGGATTTCCGCTGGTCCCACATGACTTTACGGCCCGCAACCTGCGCCATGGAGGCACGTGTTTTCAGCTCGTCAAGGAAACCGGGTAGGAGACTCATGGGTGCTAATATTGGGCCTCGCGCGGGAAGTGTCGAGTCGGCAAAAGCAAAGGGCGGAGACCGTGAGGTCCCCGCCCTTTTTCTTTCTGTCCCTGGTTGGCTTAGTAAGCCATGCGTGCTGGCTGCGGGTCGCCCCAGAAGAAGTTGTGGATATTGGCGGAACCCTCGCACCCCTGGAAGCTAGAGTTCGACGTTCCATCGATCTCACCGCCTGCAATGACAGATGCACCGACAAATCCGTCGGCTTGCGCCGCAAAGTTCACATCACCAGCAGCGATGATCTGGCCACCAAGCAACTGCATCTTAGCCGCTGTTTTCATACCACCACGTGTGATGAGTGTCGCACCACCTGTACCGCCGCACGTCGCCATATCGCCCAAGTCAAGACCTTGAGGAGAGCTGATCGAACGGTCGTCGGTACTTGTCGTGATTAGCGTTGCATTGCGCACTTCTGTGCCGTTCGCAAAATCGAGGTTGCAAGTGGTGTGAACGACCACATTCTCGAACATCTCCGCCGGAAAGTTCAGATCGGAGCCACCACAATCCACAACATTTATGGTGTTTGGCACAAGACACGCAGCCTCGAAAGTTGGGCAGTTGTTCGGGCCGATTGGCGTAGTGGTTGTCGTCGTGGACTTTTTGCCCTTGCCCTTGCCGTTACCGTTACCGTTGCTACTAGAACCGCCGGAAGCACTGCTGCCGACTGTGACATATGTGATAGCTGACGGATCGGTGTCGGTGATATAGCTGCGTGTATAAGGGTTTGTTGTTGAGTTCTGGTCCGTGCTAAAAATGCCAGCGATCACGTCGGTTATGAAAGTATCGACGTTAAATTCGTGAGAGCCCTCCCGTCGTGCGTCGTACAAACCCGGGTTTTTGTTCCAGCCAGAACTTGGGATAACGAGATCGCCCAGCGTTGGCATGGAGACAATGACAGGATATTCAAGTGTCGGGTCGGACTCAAAGGTATTGTTGTTATTGAATTCGACCCGAGAATTCGAGCGAACGCAAAATCCATCAGTGAAGTCGTTGTTAGACTGCATGTCCACGCGACCTTCCGCGTAGAAACCGGCGCCAAGGCATGGAACATCACCGTTGATGAAGACAGCCTCCGAGCGGACATCAAAAGTGTTGAAGCCGACAAGGCGGAGAAGCAAACTGCTGACCGGGTTGGCGTTTTCGCTTAGGCGGCTGGTGACGACCATCGACGCCTCGTCCCAGTTGTCGTTGGACTGAAACTGCGTGGTCGAAGGGTAGTAGGCACCAAACTCAATGTCGCCTACCTCTAGTACAGTGCCATATCCGCCGGATGGCATATTTGCTTGCGCATATTTAAGCGCTTTTGCCCGTGCCTCAGCTGGCGTGTCGCCATTCTTATAGGAGGCGATTGCAGCGTGCGCGGCTACGTCAGCGGCGACCTGAAGGTGGTTGCGCGCTGAGATCAGGTTGGCCATGTCGATGCCAATACCGCCCAAAATCGCGAGCGTTAGCACGAGGTACATGTTCAGGAGCGAAATTGCGCCGCTTTCCTCATCGCGGCACGCGCCGATGCGTTTCTTCCAGGATTTTGAAATCAAGCTCATTTCTCAGAACTCCTTGAATTGCTGCGCTTTGACGACGACGTTTGCCTGTCCAAGTTCAGCAAGAATCTTGAATGGTCCGCCAAAGTCTTTCGCAGGGACTCGTACGTAGGTTGTAATCAGATTGTCAGTAACGCTCGACTGAACGTCGACGTTTGCGCTGAGAGTTGACAGGGCATCTTTGACGTAGGCCCGCACTTCGGTCTCGCTATTCAGATCGCCGATCGAGTAGGCGCGTGTCGCATGCTGCGCCGCATCAAGCGCGACGGCCTGTCCGAAGAAAATCATGGCAAACTGACCGCCTGCCATGCAAGCCAAAACAAAAAACGGAACCCAAAGCACGATCTCGATCGTGACGGCTCCGTCTTCAAGCGATGCGAAGGTCGGGATTTTTACGCGACATTTTCGAAGAGACAACAGCTTCATACTTCTGGATCCCTCATATGCACGGACTGGAACTTGAGGTCGATGTTCAGAATTCTCGTGACTGTGCCAATCGCCACCATGTCATTTGTCGGCAGGACGACCCGTGTTTCGATGTCTTCGGTGCCAAATGTGGTACTGACCGTGGCGTTGGGGGCGAATTCCTGAATGCGCGCGAGAATTGCCGCCTGCGTTTCGGCTGCAGTGGCGAATTCGCCAAGTGACGCCTGACGGTTGCCATCGTAGGCTATGCGGAGGGCTTTTGCCTGGCCGTGGAAGATCAGCGATACGTCCGCAATCAGCGAGAAGAACAGCAAGAAGACCGGAACCCACAGGACCGATTCAACGGTGACGGCGCCGTTATCATCGCGGAAGAAGCGCCCGCGCTTTACGTGATTTCCCAGCTTTCTAATACACATTCTTACACTCTCAGCTGCTGGATCCTACAACTTGGACCGAGCTCGACGTTCAATGTGTAAGCGGGAAAAGTGGCGGTTTTAGGGTAAGCCGCTGCCATTCTTGCGTGATCGAAGTGACAATCCCCGCCATTGGCGAAGATTGTCTACATCAGGGGCACAAACCCCTGACATTTTTGTGCATTTGGCGTGTGGACTCTCTAGAGCCCTTTGGCCTGATAACTCGCCATGACGCGACTGATCGCCACGATGTAGGACGCTGTGCGGAGGTCCGTGACATCCTCGCGTCCATGCCAGGTTTCGCGCATGGCCTGGTAGGCGCCGCGCATCGTGTCATCAAGACCGGACCGCACCAATTCGAGCTCCCCCGCACCTCGGAGGTACTTGTCTTTGAAGCCCGCGGAAAGTTGCCACCCGACGCCTGTGTCTTTGGACAAACGTTCCAGCTCGTCCACGATGAGCTGGTGCCGGGATTCTTCCTGGCGACGTTGCATGCGGCCAAAGCGAATGTGGCTGAGGTTCTTTACCCATTCGAAGTAAGACACCGTCACGCCGCCCGCATTGGCGTACATGTCCGGGATGATCACGCAGCCCTTCTTGCGGAGGATTTCATCGGCACCGGCCGTCACAGGACCGTTGGCGGCTTCGATGATGAGCGGAGCTTTGATGTTGGCCGCATTTGAAAGGTTGATCACGCCTTCCAGCGCCGCCGGGACGACAATGTCGCAATCGTGCTCAAGCACTGTTGCACCGTTTTCGACATAGGTTGCGTCGGCATACCCTTTGACGCCGCCGTGGTTGCGGATCCACTGGCTGACGTTTTCAACATCAAGCCCGTCCTCGTTCACCAGAGCGCCGTCGCGTTCGATAATCCCAACGACTTTCGC
>CAZMRS010000191.1:0-5566 GCA_964568435.1 uncultured Boseongicola sp.
AGTCTTTGTGTTTTAGGACGCAGGTGACCCAGGCTTTGTGGCGCCACCGGGCGCTGCCAAGGTTTTGCTTTTCATCATGCAGTATACCGCGATTGCCCATAAACAGGCCGCGGCCGGGATGGGCAATTATGTCTCCGTTGGAAAGGACGCGGTTTTGGAACGGCATGGGGGGGACGGTAGCCGTTCACGACCGGTGAAAAAATCCGAATTATGCTAAAGCATAAGCTCCGAGGCACATTCCGAATGCGACACTGAACAGGAAAATGTACTGGGCCATTGGGGGAAACTCCCGAACTCTCTAAACAAACGCTGTGAAAAGTGTGCCAATCGATCATGGCATAAGCAAGGAAACGGCGTGTTTCTTATCGGATTTGTGTGTTTCCGGACTGGAAATCCTCTGAGTAATTATGGGGTAAAATAATACCTAATTTATAACCATTTGTTATTGCTTAATTAAATAAAGAATATCGGTGTTGACTGCGCAAGCAGAATGGTTAGAAACCGCCCATCTAATGCAACCCCCGAGGGTACTGAAATGAAGACTTTTTCCGCAACTCCCGCGGAGATCGAGAAAAGCTGGGTTCTGATCGACGCCGAGGGCGTGGTTCTGGGCCGTTTGGCTTCGATCATCGCGATGCGCTTGCGCGGTAAGCACAAGGCAACGTTCACGCCGCACATGGATATGGGCGACAACGTAATCGTTATCAACGCAGACAAGGTTCAGCTGACTGGCAAAAAGCGTGACAAGCCGAACTACTGGCACACTGGCTACCCGGGCGGCATCAAGTCCCGCACGACCGGCCAGATCCTTGAAGGTGCGCACCCTGAGCGCGTTGTTATGCAGGCCGTTAAGCGCATGCTGCCCGGCAACCGCCTGAGCCGTCAGCAAATGACCAACCTTCGCGTTTATGCCGGTGCCGAACACCCGCATGATGCGCAGCAACCTGAAGTTCTGGACGTGAAGTCCATGAACAGCAAGAACACCCGGAGCTAATCATGGCAGAAGACATCAAATCTCTCGACGATCTGAAAGGCGTCGTTGCCGAGGGCGCTGCTGCGCCGGAAGCGGTTGTCGAAACAGCCGTGACAGCGGAACCGGTTCGTGACGAGCTTGGCCGTTCTTATGCAACAGGTAAGCGGAAGGACGCGGTTGCTCGCGTCTGGATCAAGCCAGGTTCTGGCAAGGTCACCGTCAACGGCAAAGAAATGGATGCATATTTTGCGCGTCCGGTTCTGCAGATGATCCTGCGTCAGCCGTTCACTGTTGCCGGTGTTGAAGGCCAGTTCGACGTGATGGCGACCGTCAAGGGCGGTGGTCTGTCGGGTCAGGCCGGTGCTGTGAAGCACGGAATTTCGAAAGCTCTTCAGCTTTACGATCCGTCCTTGCGGGCAGCCTTGAAAGCCGCTGGCTTCCTGACACGCGATAGCCGTGTTGTTGAACGTAAGAAGTTCGGTAAGGCGAAAGCCCGAAAGAGCTTCCAGTTCTCGAAGCGTTAAGCTGTTCGACAAATTATTGAATTGGGCCGTCCGGTTGGGCGGCCCTTTTTTTGTGGGATTAGCGTTTTGTGAGGACGAGCCTGCCGCCAATGACGATCAATGCGACTCCTGCAAGTGTAGCGAGAGTTGCGATGGTGGCGAAGAATAGGATGTCCCAGAGAATTGCGAAAATCAGGTAGCTGTATTCCAGCGTTCCAATGATGGAGGGCGGGGCTAATTTGTAGGCGCCTGACAGCAGCGTTGCGATGGCAGCAAATATCGCGCCCACACCTGCAAGTATCATCCACAGCATTGGGGTTGTTGTCGTCCATTCGCCGAAAATGAAGGGATAGCTTGCTTGAAGGGCCTCAGACGGCTGGATGAGGAACAGCAGTCCGCTCATCAGAAATGCGCCTCCTGACATGCAAATATTGTACGAGAAGGCGAGAGAGGCTGATGAGAATTCCTGACACTTCAGGCGCGTGAGCATATGTCCGAGCGCGTAGAGCACCGCGCCAAATACAGGTAGAAGCGCCCAGTATGTGAAGGAGTCCGAGCCGGGCTGGAGGATCACGATTGCGCCGGTAAACCCCAAAGCGACACCGATCCATCCGAAGCGGCTGACGGGTTCGCTCAAGAGACGGGATGATAGTAACGCAATGAAAATCGGTGCCAGATAGATGCCGGCCCCTGCTGTTGCCAGACTGATGAACGGCAGGGCTGAATAGAATCCATAGAGCCCCACGGTAATGCAGGCGCCGCGCAGCAGGGCCCAGCGATTTAATATTCCCGCTAGCGGGTTTGACGTTTTCGACGTGGCAAAGGCCAGGGCCGCAAGTATCGGTGCCGTGATGAGACCACGAAGTGCGAAGAGTTGCCAAAGCGGGAGCGTGTCGTCGAGACTTTTGACGATCACATCCTGAATGGAAATCAGGAAGGCGGCGGCGAGGATCATCGCGACGCCGACGCCGATGTTTGTGGGCCGTGTGGTGGCCATCGTCATGGTGGATTGCCTACGAGTCCGGAGGAATAAGTCCAAGTCCGCGTAGGTAAACGCCAATTCCGCTTTCTAGCAAGTCTTCTGGTGGGAAGGGCGATTTCGTGCCCGGGGAGCCTCGTGCGAAGAGTTCGACGACGCCGTGGCTCATGGCCCAGATGTGGGCGGAGACCATTTGTTTGGGCGGGCGTTTGTTTTCCGGGATGTGTTCGGAAAGCTTGTCCGCCGCGCGTTCCAGCACCGTAAAAGCCCGACCCGCGACGGCGGCGAGTTCGGGGGTCCGGTTTATCGAGATGCCACTTTCAAACATTGACACGTAGTGACCCGGATGACGACGCGCGAAGGCGAGGTAGGCGCGGCCTGTGGCCTCGAAAGAGGCAAGTGCGGAGGGCTGGCCAGTTTCGTAGGCGTATTCCATCAAATCGGCAAAGATTTCATAGCCTTGCTGGGCGCATTCGGCGATCAGATCTTCGCGGCCTTCGAAATGCCGGTAAACTGCTGCAGGGGTGACGCCGGCCTGTTTGGCGGCTTCTGACAGGGTGAATCCGGTCGGGCCCTTTTGTTCGATCAACTCAAGAGCGGCATCGACGAGGGCCTGGCGCAGATTGCCGTGATGATAGCCGCGTTTAGGCATCCCAGATATCTGGACCTCCGCAGATGTTGCTGTCGGGCGCGGACACATCGCCTTTGCCAGCATAGTGAAGCGGGTGCAGTACGCTTTGAATTGCGGCGATCCGCGCACGCTTTTTGTCGTCGGACCGCACAATGGTCCATGGGGCGTGATCTGTGTGGGTCTTCTGGAAGGTTTCTTCGATGGCGGATGTGTAGGCATCCCAGCGTTTCAGACCTTCGACATCGATCCAGGAGAGCTTCCATTGTTTGAGTGGATCATTTTCACGCTTCAGGAAGCGGCGAAGCTGTTCTGCGCGACCGACGTTGAGCCACATCTTTCTGAGGATGATGCCTTCATCAACGAGCATCTGCTCGAAACTAGGGACTTGAGTGAAGAAGTGTTTGCGTTGTTCCGGCGTGCAGAATTCGAAAACGTGTTCGACAACGCCACGATTGTACCAACTGCGATCGAAGAGGACGATTTCACCCTCGGTCGGCAGATGGTCGACGTAGCGTTGGAAGTACCATTCGCCTCGTTCGCGATCGGACGGTTTGGAAAGCGCCACAACGCGCGCGACACGCGGATTAAGATTTTCCCGGAAACGTTTGATTGTACCGCCTTTTCCGGCGGCATCACGTCCTTCGAAAACGATCACCACGCGTTTGCCGGTTTCCTTCACGTCGGCTTGCATTTTCACCAGCTCGAGCTGAAGGGCCTCGATTGCGTCTTCGTAGTCGTCTTTGTCCATTTCGTCGGAATACGGATAGCTGTCAGACAAGATGTCTTTCTTTCCCGCATCTTTGATTGCGCTCTGCACCTCTTTCGGGGCTTCGCTGTCAAAAAAGGTGCTGATCGCGCCGTCGAAGGGTTTTGCCATGTTACTTGCCTTTACTTTCTAAATTAGAACGTAGGCAGTGCAGGGCCTTAGCGCAATCCGGCACGTGCGGCGGCACGATCTATTGCGGCAATGACGTCACCCGGCACCACGTAATGCGGCATGTGGCCGATGCCGTCGAGTGGCGTGAAAACGACGTTGTCCATGCGGTTTGCAAGAGGTTCAGCGTGGATTTCGGCGAAAACTGTCTTGTCGGCGGTGCCGTGGACGATTTCGATTGGGGTCGTGATGCGGTCGTAGTGCCGAGATTGCTCAACGACGAGGGGACGCAGTGTGTTCACCTGCTGGTTGTTTGCGCGCAGTGTTGCGATCCGGACGGTTAATGGGATTGCCGCGTTTTCTGAATAGTTTGTAGGCGCTGGCTGCGGGGTAAACGTGCTGTTGGCGGCTGATCGGACGTAGTCTTCGGAGATGAATGCCGACACCAATGGCGCGACAAGGGCACCACCAATTTTTGTTCCGAGAATGCGGTACGTGATGTTGACGTCGCCCGGCCAAGGAAGCGTGACGCCTGAGACGATGACCGTCGCCGCGTGGGGTTGCTCCAAAGCCCAGGCCATCGCGACGGCTCCGCCGAAAGAATGGCCCATGACGATAGGATTTTCTGCACCAAGCTCTTGAACGGCTTCTGAAAGAAGCCTGGCCTGTTCAATTGGACTTTCCGATTGGGCGTTGAAGGGGCCAGAAAGGGCGGAGTTGCGCTGGGTCCAGCCGTGACCGGGGCGGTCCACTATGAAAAGGCGGTAGGTCTCAGCCAGTTTGTCAGCAAGCGCGTGTTCCATATCGCGGGCGTTGGAACCGGCGCCGTGGATCAGGACAAGATCGGGGCCTTCACCTTTGACGATGACGTGTACGTCGCGACCATCGACGCGAACGATCTGACCCGTCGGAGGATAACGGGCTTCGATGGCAGCTTCGCGAAGGTCCGCGCGGCGATCCGTGAAGAGCGCAAACGCAACGGTTGCCGCGAGAGCTATGAGCGCTGTCGTCAGCAAGGTGCGGCGCATGAAGCGTTGCTTTGTGGCAAGAGTGTCATGCGGAAAGAAGTAGTCTGCATCACACGTCCGGCCAGAGAGATTAACGACGGAGGTCTGTTGTTGAGCGCCCGATCTCGTTCACATCGTATGGCGTGGTCAGATACATCTCGGAAATCCAGTTCCCGTAGAGCAGATGCGCATGGCTGCGCCAGCGGTTCTGAGGCTGGTTTGCCGGGTTGTCCTCTGGGTAGTAGTTGGACGGCACATTGATGGGCGCGCCCGCCTCGACGTCGCGGTCATACTCCTGCTTGAGCGTGCCGCTGTCGTACTCGAAATGGTTGAAGATGTAGAGTGCGCGATGGTTCCGGTCTTCGACCAGGCATGGGCCAACCTCGTCGGAACCAAGCAGCGTTGTGAGGCCGTTCGCATCGTTGATTTCGGCTTGCTTCATTTCAGTCCAGCGACTGACCGGAATGACGCAATCGTCTGAAAAGCCTCGCAAATACGGGCTTTGAGGTTGTAAATTGGTATGCCGAAAGCACCCGAATGCCTTAGCGTCAAGCATGTGCTTTTTTACGCCATGGAAATGGTTGATCATCGCCATGCCG
>CAZMRS010000192.1:0-5548 GCA_964568435.1 uncultured Boseongicola sp.
ACATTGCACATGGCGACCTCATCATCCTCGCAGCCTACATGGGACTGACGACAACCGTGACGCTCGGCGTGCATCCCTTCCTGGCATTGTTGATTGTGATGCCTGTCATGGCGGGGCTTGGCTACGTGTTGCAGCGCGGCATTCTAAACCAAACACTTGGAGACGATATCTTGCCGCCGCTGCTGGTGACATTCGGCCTGTCAGTAATCATTCAGAATGCGCTGCTAGAGACCTACACCGCTGACCCGCGCAAGCTTGATGGCGGTGGTATCGAGGTGGCCAGCATCGAAATGGGCGACCTCGCCATTGGTGTCCTTCCTCTAACGACATTCCTGATCGCGGTCACCGTCATCGCAGGCCTTCAGTTCATTTTCTATCGCACCTCCCTAGGGCGCGGATTTCGGGCCGTCAGTGACAATCAGGATATCGCCCAACTTATGGGGCTGAACAAAGCGCACGTCTTCGGACTTGCTATGGCGCTGGCTCTTGCAGTGGTCGCCATCGCGGGTATCCTTCTTGGAATGCGCACAAGCTTCGATCCGGCCATCGGCGGCGGCCGCCTTATCTTCGGATTTGAAGCGGTTATCATCGGAGGGTTGGGCAACCTCTGGGGCACTTTGGCTGGCGGCGTTATTCTTGGTGTTGCTCAGACGATCGGGGCCAAGATTGACCCCGGCTTCCAGCTTCTCGCGGGTCACATCGCCTTCCTAATAGTGCTTGCCGTGCGCCCGAACGGCCTTTTCCCGAGGGTGGAACATTGAGCTCCGCGTCCGTCACCCGTTCCACTCGCGCATCGCGGATTGCGATGGTGGTAGGATTGCTGGGCCTCGTTGTTCTGGCTGCCGCACCGTGGTGGGCGGGAAGGGCGGATATGCGATTGATGGGAGAGATTTACCTCTATCTTTCATTGGCTTGCCTATGGAACCTCATGGCGGGTTATGCCGGTTTGGTGAGCGTCGGGCAGCAGGCGTACGTTGGGTTCGGAGGCTACATGCTTTTCGCGCTTACGGTTTTCGCTGGGCTGAACCCAGTTGTGGCAATCCTTATCGGCGCGCTCCTCGCGGCTGCGATATCAATCCCCATTGCGACGCTGATCTTCCGTCTGAAAGGCGCGTACTTTGCCATCGGTACTTGGGTTGTCGCCGAAGTCTTCCGTCTGTCATTCGCGCAAATTCAGGCGCTTGGTGGCGGGTCCGGTTCGTCGCTTCCCGTGGCTGTCGTCAAGGAGCTTGGTGCCAAAAAGGCAGCGCGCGAAGCCACTTCATATTGGCTGGCACTTGGAGCAGCTGTCGTCATCCTGCTCGCGGTTTACTTGTTCCTGCGGTCCCGTCGCGGTCTCGCCCTAACCGCAATTCGGGATAGCGAAGTTGCTGCCTCAGGCTTGGGCATCGATATCTGGCGCACCAAACTCGAGGTCTATGTCGTTACCTCTGCGTTCACCGCGATTATCGGCGGGCTGATCTTCCTACAGAAGCTCCGCATATCGCCCGATGCCGCATTCAGTGTGAACGACTGGACCGCATTCGTGATTTTCATTGTGGTGATTGGAGGCATCGGGACGCTCGAAGGCCCAATTATCGGAACGCTTCTCTTTTTCGCGCTTCGCGAAGTTTTGGCCGACTATGGAACGATATATCTCATGGTTCTTGGGCTTGTCGCGATTGTCGTAATGCTCAAGGCACCCAACGGCGTTTGGGGGTTGATCCGCGATCGCTACGACCTTGAACTCTTCCCTTTGTCCTATCGCGTCCGGCAGAAAGACTGATCCTATGGCCAAGAATCCCAAAGTCATCATCACATGTGCCGTCACCGGGGCAATTCATACACCAACCATGTCTGAGCACCTGCCTATCTCGCATGATGATATTGCCCATCAGGCCATTGAAGCGGCCGAAGCCGGGGCAGCTGTCTTGCACTTGCACACTCGTGATCCGAACGACGGACGACCATCCGTCGAGCCTGAGCACTACACCGGGATGCTCGCGCGCGTGAAGCAATCGACAGATGCGGTCGTGAATATTACGACCGGCGGCGCGCCAACGATGCTCATCAAAGAGCGTTTGCGGGCGGCTGAACAGTTCAGCCCCGAAATGTGTTCGCTGAATATGGGATCGCTCAACTTTGCGTTTCATCCTCTGGCAGCCCGCTATGAGAGCTACAAATACGACTGGGAAGAAGCCTACATCAAAGGGTCCGAGGCGAATATCTTCCGGAACACATTTGCCGATATCAAAGAAGCTGCAGAAAGGCTTGCACCACATAACATCAAGTTTGAGCACGAGTGTTACGATGTGGGGCACCTCTATAATCTTAAGTTCTGCATGGATATCGGGCTCTTTAAGCCGCCAGTCTTTTTGCAATTCGTGATGGGCATTCTTGGCGGGATCGGCTCGGATATCGACAACCTTGTGTTTATGAAAAAGACGGCCGACAAGCTGTTCGGCGACAATTACCGGTGGTCCGTTTTGGCTGCTGGGGCGGCCCAGATGCCAATGGCGACAACAGCCAGTCAGATGGGCGGCAATGTACGCGTCGGACTGGAAGACAGCCTGTTCATCAAACGGGGTGAGTTGGCGACGTCCAACGCACAACAGGTCGAAAAGATCCGGCGGATTGTCGAAGATTTAGGCTCCGAGATCGCAACCCCTGATGAGGCGCGCGAAATTCTCGATCTGAAGGGTGGCGACCGCGTGGGCTTCTGACGCTCACGATCGCCAAAGGCTGTTTTGCTCGCGCCGTTGCATCAACTCGTTGAGTGACGCGAACTCAGCCTTGACGAAATTGACCAGCTTATCGCTCGCCGAAGAACCGGCTGCCGATTTGGCTGATAGAATGCAGAGATGCCGATCGGGGTCGCCGATTCGGATAGAGAGCGCGGACAGCGCGTTTTGACGTCTCAGCATGTAAACTACCGAATAGGGGAGAACCGTCAGAGAGTCCGAACTTGCAAGGACTGCCGTAACGGATGCCAGGGAACCCCCGGAGAAACTGACCTTGAAGTCTCGCATCCCGATGCCATCAAGAACTGCGCGCAAGTCGTGGTAAAGAGGGCTGTCAGGCGGCGGTGCAATCCATGGGTATTGAGCAATTTCTGAAAGCCTAACCGAGGATTTGCGGACCAAAGGATGACCGATGCGGCATGCAATCACGTTGCGGCCAGGCAGGATCTGTCGTGCCTCGATATGGGGTGGTATTTCGCTTGATCGGATCGGAACAATTCCTACGTCAAGCGTGCCATTTGTGATCATGTCGATGACGTCACGCGCGTAGCCATAGCTTTGATTGATATGAATGTCCGGATACTCGGACTGGAACGACGCGATAATGGGTGTGACCACCCCGTCGATAAAGAACGGGGACCCCGCGACGCGCACCGCGCCGCGAAGTCCGCCTTTGAACTGCTGAACGACTGTTGTCGCGGTAGCGCCGGCAGCGCGAATTTTGCGCCCCTCTTCAGCAAGGCGTTGGCAGAATTCGGTAGGTTGCAATGGCCTGCGATTTGGTTCGAAGAGCGCGATGCCGAGCCGCTCTTCCAGCATGGACAGCGATCGAGAGACACTTGGCTGGGATTTTCCGAGTGCCGATGCGCCTTCAGTCAAGCCACCGTGGTCGACAATGGCTGCGAGGATCTCAAGGTGCCGTGGGTCTATTTTCATAACTGAATGTTATGTAGCGCTGCATGAATTCGATCAAGATGATATTTTCAAACGCTATCTTTCAGGTGAATTCAGCAACGAGAGCGTGGGAATGCTGGCCGTCGAGCAAGAAATATCAGGGCAAATTGTACGGTTCGGTGCCGGCATACGTCATAAACTTCTCGAAGTTCTGGAAGAGATCGGCTGCCAACGCGCCTTGGTGCTTTCAACCCCTCATCAGTCTGATGCTGCAATGGACCTTGCTGCGGGGCTTAGTGGTCATATCGCTGGGATATATAGCCGGGCGACCATGCACACTCCTGTTGATGTCACGGAAGATGCGCTTTGCCATGCGCGAGAGATCAACGCGGATTGTTTCGTGGCGTTGGGAGGCGGATCAACCACCGGGCTGGGCAAGGCCTTGGCATTGCGCACAGACTTGCCTCAGATTGTGATTCCGACGACTTACGCTGGCAGTGAAGCAACGCCAATCCTCGGGCAAACTGAGAAAGGCGTAAAGACCACACTGACAGATCAAAAAGTCCTCCCCGAAGTCATTCTTTACGACCCGGAACTGGTCGTCACGTTGCCTCCTGCACTGACAGTGACCAGCGGGTTGAACGCAATGGCGCACGCGGCCGAAGCGCTCTACGCGCGTGATCGTACCGAAGAAACCAGTGAGCTCGCCAAGGAAGGACTGAGTGCCTTTGTTGATGCGTTGCCAAAAGTCCTTGCCGACCCCCATGATATCGGAGCTCGAGAAGAAACGCAGCGTGGGGCTTACGCTTGTGGAGCCGTATTGGGGGCGGTCGGGATGGCGCTCCATCACAAGCTTTGTCACACGCTGGGCGGATCGTTCGATCTGCCGCATGCCGAGACCCACGCGATCGTGTTGCCGCATGCGATTCACTTCAACGCCGAGGCCGTCCCAGAGTTGTTGGCGCCCATTGCAGACCTGTTAGGCGGCGATGGTCCGGGAGCGGCGCTCTGGGAATTTGCCAAGTCGCTTGGCGCGCCATTAGCGCTCTGCGATCTCGGCCTGAAAGAAACTGACTTGGATCGCGCAACCGAGATTGCGCTTTCAAAGCCTTATTGGAACCCGCGGGAGATTTCCGCTGAAGGCATTCGCGGGCTCCTGCAAGACGCCTGGAGCGGGGAGGCACCGGGAACAAATCAACACGACCTTGGGAGGAACGCCAAAAATGGCTGAAATAACCACCGATGTATTGATTATCGGCACAGGCCCTGCCGGTTCTGCAACATCCGCACTTTTGTCGAGCTACGGCGTCGAAAACATGGTTGTGAACCGTTATCGCTGGCTGGCCAACACACCGCGTGCGCACATTACGAACCAGCGCACCATGGAAGTGCTGCGTGACCTTGGCCATGAGGTCGAGGCAGAAGCTTACATGCACGCGACCGAACAAGATCTTATGGGCGAGAACGTCTTCTGCGAGAGCCTCGCGGGTGAAGAAATCGGCCGTATGAAAAGCTGGGGCAAGCACCCGTTTAGCCGCGCGGAACACCAACTGGCATCGCCCAGTCATATGAATGATCTGCCACAAACCTTCATGGAACCGATCCTGTTTTCGACGGCGTGTAAGCGCGGTGCCCAAGGAAGGATGTCGACCGAGTATCTCAGTCATGTGCAAGATGCGGATGGTGTCACAACAAAACTTCTGGACCGGCTATCGGGTCGCGAGTTTGAAGTGCGTTCGAAGTATCTGGTTGGTGCCGACGGCGGAAACTCTCTTGTGGCCGAGCACATCGACGCGCCCATCGAAGGCAAAATGGGCGTCGGCGGCTCAATGAACATTCTGTTCAAGGCTGACCTGTCAAAGTACGTCGCCCATCGTCCGTCCGTTTTGTACTGGGTTATGCAACCCGGCGCTGACGTGGGCGGGATTGGCATG
>CAZMRS010000193.1:0-5525 GCA_964568435.1 uncultured Boseongicola sp.
CGTGATCCGCGGTACGGATTCGGTTGCAGTCGAAACAGCTACTCAGGCTCTCAAATCCATCTTCGCGGATAGCATTGCGTGAGCACACCTTCTTCAGAGCAACTCTTTGCGGCGCTCGACGGGACTTGGCCAGCCGCCGAATATTTGCACCAACCACCCTGGCTACTAAGACGAGGTGCAGGTGGCGGTCAGCGAGTCTCTGCTGCAACGGCGTCAGGAGACTGCGCACTGGGCGACATCGCAGTGGCAGAAGCCAAAATGCGAGAAATGAACCAAACACCGCTGTTCATGATCCGTCCGGGTGATGAGACGCTGGATGGCTGGTTGGAAAACAAGAAATATGACGTTGTCGATCCGGTGGCAGTATATGTCTGCAACTGTCGTGGCGAAGAAACGCCAAACACCAATGTCTCATCACGCTGGCCCCCCCTAGATTCCGAAAAGAAGATTTGGCAGGCTGGAGGAATTGGCCCAGCGCGGATTGCAGTCATGGACCGTGTAAAAGGTAAGAAGACGTGCCTCACGCTCGCGTCTGAAACGGGCATCGCCGGAACAGCGTTCTTGGCACTTCATGGTGGCATCGCCATGCTACATGCCCTTGAAATCGACCCGAAAGAGCGGCGCAAAGGAATTGGGCGGCAGATTATGCGCGCCGCCTTGGGTTGGGGAGCCTGCCATGGAGCGGACTGGTTCTCATTGATGGTCACCCGCGCCAACAGGCCTGCAAACGCTCTCTACAGCTCTCTTGGAATGGTTGAAGTCAGCAGATACCACTATCGTCGTGCAACTAAGGTTTCGCGATGATCCGACACACATTCCTGTTTTTGGCCGTCCTTACGCAAAACGCACTTGCGCAGCCAATTGAGGTGGCAGGCGGGACCGAAACGGCGATCGAGACATCGGTTGCCTCAAGTGTTCCTCTTCCGCGAAAACCATGGTCAGAAGGTGTTCTTCCACAACGGGAAGAGGGTGCCATCCAAAAACGCGCATTCCGGGTTGGCGGCAGCACGCAAACCACACTTCAACTGATCGCACCGTTGCGCGAGTCTCTTTATCAGGCGGGATACGAGGCAATTTTTTCCTGCGACGCGCAAGCGTGCGGTGGCTTCGACTTCCGTGTTGGCCTTGATCTCATCAGCGCGCCGATGATGCATGTTGACCTTGGTGACTACAGATACCTTCTCGCAGAGAAAACGACTTCGAGAACCCCTCGAGAGGCAAAGATTATTTCGGTTCTCGTTTCTCGCGACGCCGAGGCGGGATATGTACATATCACGGAAGTTTTTCCGGAAAGTCTTCCAGAGCGTGAAGCTGCCGCACCAGTTGTTGCAGACCTGGCGTCAACCGGTGGATTGGCAGCACTCCTCAATTCCCAAGGCCACGCCAGGCTTCAAGGGTTAGATTTTACGTCCGGAAGTGCAGAGCTTGGCGACGAAACCTATCCATCTCTGGTAGAACTCGCCGAATGGATGCTTGCAAACCCAGTCGCTAAAATTGCGATTGTCGGCCACACAGATTCGGTGGGCAGCCTAGACGGAAACACGGCCCTGTCGCGGCGGCGAGCGGAAAGCGTACTGGAGCGATTGAAAAGCATTTACGCGATCGATCCCGATCGAATGGAAGCCAATGGTGTCGGCTATCTTGCACCAATTGCTTCCAATCTTACTGAAGAAGGTCGCCAGGCAAACCGTCGCGTTGAAGTGATCCGTTTAGACACCAAACTCCATTAAAAACGGGCGCCACGATTGGCGCCCGAGATCACATTAACGGAAAGAAGCGGTCACTTCCCCATATTGCTTACCAACTGTCCGGTCCCTTCTCGGCGAAGGAATGCACGAGGAAATCGATAAACGCGCGCACCTTGGGCTGGGTAAAGCGGCCCGGTGGGTACACAGCGAAAATGCCTTGCGTTTCGATCGGAAGCTCCGGAATGGCCTCTTCAACAAGACCTTCCTGCATGGCTTCCGCATAAAGGAACGATGGAAGATAAGCGATGCCGAGACCTGCGATTGCCGCATTCAGCAAAGATTGGCCGTCATTTACGGTCAGCCAACCGGCGGTACGCACCTGACGTTTCTCACCTGACGGCGCGGTCAGCTTCCACACGTTTCCGCTGGAATTGTTGGAATAGTGCAAGAGTTTATGCTCATTCAGGTCGTCGATCTTCTGTGGACGTCCGTATTTTGCAAAGTACTCCGGCGACGCAATCATCCGGCGATTGGTCTCGCAGAGTTTCCGGGCACGCAAAGTGCTGTCTTCCAACTCGCCAATGCGGATCGCAAGGTCAAACCCTTCCGAGATCAGTTCCACGTAGCGGTTGTTGAGCACCATATTCACGGTGATGTCAGGGAATTCCTGCAAGAAATCCCCAAGGACTGGCGACAAATGGTTCACGCCGAAGTCTGTCGCAACAGAAATTCTAAGCAGGCCTGACGGGGCAGATTGCATCGATGTCACTAGAGCATCTGCTTCGCCAGCGTCGTTCAGGACGCGGCGGGCGCGGTCGTAATACGCAAGTCCAATCTCGGTCGGCGAAACCCGACGGGTCGTTCGGTTCAGGAGGCGTGCTCCAAGTCGAGCTTCAAGCGAAGAGACGTGCTTTGACACGGCCGACTTCGAGATGCCCATCTTCTTGGCAGCATCTGTAAACCCGCCCTGATCTACGACGGTCGCAAACGCCTCCATTTCGGTCAGTCGATCCATTAGGAGCTTTACCCTTGTTCTTTGTGCCCCCCGGCGAAGACCTCTCTGAGGGTGAAATCGGGCGAGAATGGGGAAAGTCCCCGACAATTTCCCGGTATTGTCGGGATCGTTTTAGGATGGGAAACGAAAGGGAATACCCAACTATTCTGGAAAATTTAACAAAATCAGCGCATTAAATTTAGATCTCGGCAGCCACTCGCGCGCCTTGGTCAATTGCCCGTTTTGCGTCTAATTCTGCTGCAACGTCTGCACCGCCGATGACTTGAAACGAGATACCCGCGCCTTTCAATTGCTCTACAAGAGCATTTTCTGGCACCTGCCCAGCGCAAAGCACGACGGTGTCGCATGGTACGACCGTCGGGCCATCTTTTGTGGTTATGTGCAAACCTGCGTCGTCAATCCGATCGTAAGTCACGCCACCGATCATCTTTACGCCCTTCATCGCGAGGCTCGCCCTGTGTATCCAGCCGGTCGTTTTGCCCAGACGCTTACCTGGACGCTCCGCCTTGCGCTGCAGAAGCGTGACTGTTCTCGGAGACGGCGTTGGCGACGGTCCTTCTGGGTCCAAACCGCCGCGGCTGACTTCAGGATCGTCCACACCCCACTCTTCTTTCCAGAGATCGAGATTTTCACTCGGGCTCTGTCCCTGATGGGCAAGAAACTCTGCAACATCAAAGCCAATGCCACCGGCGCCAACAATGGCAACTGTAGACCCGGCAACGTCCCGACCTTTTAGGATGTCGATGTAGCTCACGACGTGGGCACTGCCGTCGACGGGGATTTCTGGATCACGAGGACGAACGCCAGTTGCAACAATCACTTCGTCAAACCCGTTCAGGGTTTTCGCTCTAGCCTCAGTCTTTAGGCGGAGGTCGACGCCGCGCTTAATCAACATGGTTTCATACCAGTTTACGAGGCCGTGAAACTCCTCTTTGCCGGGCACCATCTTCGCCATGTTGAGTTGCCCGCCGACCTCCGTAGCTCGATCGAATAGAACGACGTTATGGCCGCGCTCAGCAGCGACAAGCGACGCGGATAACCCAGCTGGGCCCGCACCGACGACGGCGACGCGCTTGGGCGTCTCCGCCGGCGAATAGACAAGCTCGGTCTCATGGGCAGCCTGCGGATTGACCAAGCAAGACGCTACTTTCATCTCGAAAGTATGGTCAAGGCACGCCTGATTGCATGCTATGCAGGGCGCGATGGTCGAAGCCAGACCAGCTTGCGCCTTTGCGACGAAATGCGGATCTGCAAGAAATGGACGCGCCATCGACACCATGTCAGCGCAGCCTTCCGCCAAGACTTCTTCTGCGACTTCCGGTGTATTGATCCGATTGGATGTTATCACGGGAACAGAAACCTCTCCCATGAGTTTCTTAGTCACCCAAGTGAAGGCCCTACGAGGCACGGATGTCGCGATTGTGGGGATACGGGCCTCGTGCCACCCAATCCCTGTATTCAAAATCGTCGCACCGGCTTCTTCAATGGCCTTTGCCAACAGTACAACCTCGTCCCATGTCGAACCATTCGGGACCAGATCGATCATCGACAGACGGTAGATCAGAATGAAATCGTCGCCGACCGCTTTGCGAACCCGCCGAACGACCTCGACCGGCAAGCGCATTCGGTTCTCGTACGGACCACCCCAGCGATCTTCACGACGGTTCGTGTGTGTGACGAGGAACTGATTGAGGAAGTAACCCTCCGAACCCATAATCTCGACGCCGTCATACCCTGCTTTGCGTGCCCGCTCAGCCGCAGTAGCGATGTCCGCAATCTGCTTTTCGATACCGCCTTCATCCAACTCACGCGGGGCAAACGGTGAAATCGGAGATTTCAATGCTGAAGGCGCCACACATTCCGGGCTGTAGGCGTACCGCCCCGCATGAAGAATCTGCATTGCGATCCGCCCACCTTCATCATGGACGCGATCCGTCACGTTTTGATGGTTGGCTATGTCCCGATCGGTGAAAAGGCCCGCTGCCCCCGGCAACACCCCACCTTCACGGTTCGGTGCCATGCCACCGGTCACGATCAGCCCGACACCGCCTTGCGCACGGGCGCCATAAAATGCCGCCACCCTGTCGAAGTCACCGATCTCTTCAAGTCCGGTGTGCATGGATCCCATCAACACGCGATTGGGCAAGGTTACAAAGCCAAGGTCGAGTGGCTCAAACAAATGCGGATAGTCGTTCATTGGACTGGCCCTATTGAAGTCTGCTCAACAGTGTCGAAAGTGATGACCACTGTCATCATCGACGCGGCGTCAATCGTACACGTAGCTTCAATTGTGACGATCTCACCAATGCGCTATCGTTGCATGAACAACAAACGACGTGCGGGGCGGACGAACAGTGACGGTGCTTGCAGAATATCAACGGCTGGAAGCCGAAGGTGTTTGGCGAGCAGATGAGAATGCGCAAAGACGAGACGTTATCGTTTCCATCGGTGAAGCGACCCTGACACTGACCGACCTGAACGAGATCGCACTGACTCATTGGTCCCTCCCCGCGATCCGACGCCAGAACCCCGGCACTCGACCAGCTATATACACTCCAGGCAATGACGCACCGGAAACGCTAGAGATCGCCGACGCCGAAATGATTGATGCTGTGGAAAAGGTGTTGCGCGCCGTTAGGAAGCAAGGTCGTCACCCTGGTCGACTACGAGCGATGATATATGGCGGTGCTGCCACAGCATGCCTTTTGTTAGTTACCTTTTGGCTGCCCGACGCGCTGGCTTCTTACATTTCCAACATCATTCCTGAAGCGACGCGCGCCAGCATAGGCACACAGCTTTCCGCAGACATTGAGCGGTTGACG
>CAZMRS010000194.1:0-5500 GCA_964568435.1 uncultured Boseongicola sp.
CTTTGCCTTGTCCGGCTATATCAGGAGCTGAACCGTGAACCGGTTCGTAAAGCGCTTTTGGTCGACCGTTCGCCATAGGTGCACCGAGCGATGCAGATGGTAGCATACCAAGCGAGCCCGTCAGCATCGCCGCAAGGTCGGACAGAAGGTCACCGAAGAGGTTATCGGTGACGATCACATCGAACTGCTTTGGCCAGCGCGTTAGCTGCATTGCACCGGCGTCGGCGTACATGTGGCTCAATTCGACGTCAGAGTATTCAGCTGCGTGGATTTCGGTGACAACATCGCGCCAGAGCACACCGGATTCCATGACGTTGGCTTTCTCCATGGAGCAGACTTTGTTGCCGCGCTTGCGGGCGAGTTCGAACGCCGAGCGCGCGACGCGTGCGATCTCGCTCTCTGTATAGCGTTGGGTGTTAACACCGACGCGTTCGTTGCCTTCCTTGTGGATGCCGCGAGGCTCACCAAAGTAAACGCCGGATGTCAGTTCGCGCACGATCATAATGTCGAGGCCACCAACGACGTCAGCTTTCAACGACGAAAAGTCGGCCAGCGCGTCAAAGCACTGTGCGGGACGCAGGTTTGCGTAGAGGTCCATTTCCTTGCGCAAGCGCAGGAGACCGCGTTCAGGTTTCAACGAGAAATCGAGAGTATCATACTTGGGGCCGCCAACAGCTCCGAGAAGCACTGCGTCAACCTCTTGTGCGCGCGCCATGGTCTCATCGGCAAGTGGAACACCGTGCGCGTCGTAGGCAGCGCCGCCGACCAAATCCTCGCTTACGTCAAACTCAAGGCCACAGTTTGCACCGTACCAACCAATGACTTTACGGACTTCCATCATCACTTCGGGGCCGATCCCGTCGCCAGGCAGAATGAGGAGTGAAGGGTTGGTCATGGGTGTCTCCGACAGCTTGTTTTCAGGGGGCGTACCCCTGCCCTGCCGGGGCGTCAAGAAGCTCTGAGGCTAGGATCGCAGTGTTCGGACAATCTGTCCGCCAAAATAGCCCAGATACGGGCGACACGCGGGCTTTGACGAACCTTTTCATGTGCCGTCAGCCATACCTCTAGCGGCGGGATATCTATGGGGAGAAGAAGCTCTTCGACGGTCGGGTCCTGAAAAACCTTGCTGCGATGCGAGAACCCTATGCCGCAGCCCGCGCGCACCAGTTCCCAGTAGACGGTTTGATTGTCGGTTCGAATTGGGAAGAACGAGCGATCCACCTGCATTCCCGCGTCGCGAAAACCTTTGATGATGTCCTCGTTTCGATCGTAGCCAACAATGTCGTGCGTCAAAAATTCTTCGATAGTCGCAGGTCGCCCACGCCGCTGGAGATAGCTGCTGGCCGCGAACACCGACAGTTGCACGGACCCGATATGGCGGGTCACCATGTCCAGCTGTCTTGGGCGATACATGCGCACGGCAATGTCTGCCTCGCGGAATAGCAGGTTCTCACTTTGATCTGACGCGACAAGATCAAGCTGAATATCGGGAAATGTCTCTCGCATCTCGGCAAGGACCGGTGGCAATACGTGATGCGAGACAAACAGGCTCGCTGTGATACGTACGGTGCCTGTTAAATCGGAGCTGCCGCCGGCTGCGGTTTGGGCAAGTTGAGCGGCGGCCAACTGCATTGCACGTGCTGGCTCGAGCAAAGTCTCCCCAAAATCCGTTAAGGCCATGCCGCGTGCCTGACGGTGAAAGAGGGCTGCACCCAGGTTGTCTTCCATCGCCTGTATGTGGCGGCCAATTGTGGGTTGGGAGGTGCCGAGCGCCCGCGCCGCGCCGGAAAGCGAGCCCGTCTCGGCGACTGCCAGAAAGGCTTGAGCAAGCGACCAATCAAGATTTGAAAGCGTTACATTCATTCATAACTGAATATCACTTCTGCAAACTTTGGCAATTTTAATCCAAATCCGAATACCTGATTATCGATTCAAGGAGATTTTAGGAGAAAGAGATGTCAGGAACTGTTTTGGTTTTGGGAGCCTCGGGCCGCTTTGGACGCCATGCGGCAGAAGCGTTTTGGAATCGCGGCTGGCGGGTAAAGACATTTGACCGATCCACCGATGATCTGGTCGACGCTGCACGCGATGTCGACGTCATCGTTAATGGGTGGAACCCACCCTACCCGGCTTGGGAACGGGAAGTGCCCAAACTGACGGAACAGGTCATCTCGGCAGCGCGTGCTTCGGGTGCGACTGTCATTTTGCCGGGCAATGTTTACGTCTTTGGTGCGGATGCCCCGGAGTGCTTCGATGAAGAAACGCCTCATCTGGCGGCAAACCCGCTGGGCCGTGTGCGAATAGAGATGGAAGAGGCGTATCGGCGCTCGGGCGTTCAGACGATTATTCTACGCGGTGGTGACTTCATTGATACCGAAGCGTCGGGGAACTGGTTCGACGCGGTCATCACATCGAAGATCAACAAGGGTGGGTTCGTCGCCCCCGGAAGCCGCGACGCAAAACATGCCTGGGCGTACCTACCCGATATGGCACGTGCTTCTGTGTTGCTGGCAGAGAAGCGGCATGAGCTTGAGCAGTTTGAGGACGTCCCGTTTTCGGGCCTGACCTTGTCTTTGGAAGAGTTGCACCAGCTCTGCGAGGCCGAGGCCGTTCGCCCCCTGAAAATGCGTTCGTTTCCTTGGTTGGCCATACGCCTGGCCGGGGTGGTGTGGCCGATGGGGCGTCATTTGGCAGAGATGCGCTATCTATGGTCGAAACCGCATTACATCGATGGGACGCGGTTTGATGAACTCCTCCCCGGTTTTCAAATGACGCCGGCCGATGAAGCCATTTCAGTGGCGCTGAAATCTCAGATCGACCCATACAAGCCTGTGCCGAGAAGCAGCGCGCACGTCGCGGCCGAGTGACGTGGTGGCATCTTCGGGCCAAAGCACTCCACTATCCGAGATTGCCAGCTCTGCGGATGGTAGGATGTAGGCCACCCGAAGGTTGCCAGGCCCCCTCCCTTCGTCCGGCCAGTCCACAGTGTCGAGCCCAGGGTTGCCCTTGTGCGTTTCGTTCACGCCGCCATCAGGTGACGTGGCGCCACCCGGGCTCATGGGCTGAGGGTCTTGCAATCTTCGGTGATCGAGAAGCCCTTGAAGCGCATTGCGGCGTCCTTCTCCGTCGCTGGGATCGATGTTGGCGATCCCAGCGATAACGAACGGAACGTCTCGGGACGATTGATCGAGCCAATTCAGCCAGAAAGCTGCCTCGTCGTGGTTACGCCAACCATTTCGGTCCTCTGGTCCATCAAAGACAGGTGCGGTGGCATGCCACGTCAGCAAATGGAGCGGAGCACCATCAGTGATTTGAATGGGAACCTGCCAGTGTGCCGTTGTCGAAAGACGTTGATTGCTGTCGGTTCCTTCCGGCGCAGTGTTTTCGGCAAGCGATGTCCAAAGCACGTCCGAATAATCGATGACTTGATCTTCAATAATCGGGAACTTCGACAAAATCGCGAGCCCGCCGTCTCCCGAAAATCGCCCGTAGCCCTGCGCATCTTCCGGTTCGCCAAATCTTCCATCCCCATCCGCGTCGAAGCCCGATTGCATGCCGCGGTTCGGCGCACGGGCGAACCTAAAGGGGAATGAGCCAATAGCATCCGCAAGCGCGTTCAGTGCCAGATTGTCGGCGTCGTAATCAATGTCCGCCAATACAAGAATGTCCGGCGCGGCTTCAGAAATAACGCCTAGAACTGCGCCCACTTGCGGGTCATCTCCGTTCAGAATGTCGCGCAGCAGGAGGCCCGGGCCATCCCGCGAAAGCTCTGTGTGGAAGATCGCAATACGGACACCTTCGGCAAGCGCGTGACTTGCCGACAGGCAGATGCTTAGGCAGGCACCAAGCCACCGCTGGCTTCGTCGTCTCTTTGTGAGCGTTGGCGTTTCTCGGTAATCATGGACGCGATCCGGCCCATGGCGATGCCACGCATGAAGAGTGAAGCAGGCAAAAAGGCCCATGCTGCGACCGTCCAGATCAAAGTATGTGGGTTCTCAAGCGACACCGATCCGAAGAGTGATGTGGCCGAAGTAATCACGGCTGGGGTCAGGAATGGCAGCAAAAAGCCTAATGCAATGTTAAAACGGGCATCTCTTTCGAGCCGTTCGACCACGTCTCCACCCGCGGTAGGGTCGAATGTCGGAAGGTTCACCCAAACGTTGAAGGACCCGTTTCTGAGGGGCCAGCGACGTACGCGCTGCAGGATTATGAACAGCGCCAGTGTCACCAGAGAAATGAGGTAGCTGATACCAGCTGAATTCCGCACAAGCTCAATGTGGGTTTGAGATGTATCGGCTGGGAGCATCAGAACGACGAGGCGCACTGGTGAATATGGGAAATCAATGACTTCCCCGACTGTGCTGCCCACATCTTGAACAATTGCGGTCAGCGCCGACGGTTCGACCTGGCCCCTTGCAAGCAATGCTAGGAATAGAACCGTCGAAAGCAGCGAGATGAACCGAATGCGGTTAAACGGCGGTGCATCGCGGAACTCGACAAGTCCGGGATATGTCGAAGCGTATTCAAAGAACGTAAGTGCTGCGCCAAAGAGAGCGATGAGGGTGACGATTTGGGCGGTGTCGGTTGTCATGCCGGGAAGCAAAAGCGATGGCGTGGCCAAAAGTACCACAACACATAAAGCGCGGAAGATTGCCCCTGCCAGCCGGAGTATCACCGGTTACGCCCCTTGATCTGGCCTGAACTACCTAGCGAGTTCGGCCCTTTTTGTTCTGTATTCCGCCGATTGTGACGGATCGCCTCAATTTTGCCCAATTTTTGCCTTCTTTCCCCAGCTGCGGCAACAACCCATTAACTTTGCTGGGTTATTCGGGCATTTTCGTGTTCGGATTGGTGCGACTTTGCATCAAATTGGCAACAAAAAAGGGCCATCCCGAGGAATGGCCCAACATCTTGTGCTTGCTTGAGATTTAGACCCAAGGGCGCTTGGTGCCCATTTCTGCTTCAAAGCTGTCGATTGAGCTTGCCGCACTTTCGAGCGTCAGGCCGATGTCATCGAGACCGTTCAGCAGACAGTGCTTTTTGAATGCATCGACTTCGAAACCGATCTCGCCTCCATCCGGGCCGGTGATGGTCTGACTTTCAAGATCGACCGTCAAAGTGGCATTCGCACCGCGTTCTGCGTCTTCCATCAGCTTCTCGTGGTCCTCCGGGCTGACGACGATTGGCAGAATGCCGTTTTTGAAGCAGTTGTTGTAGAAGATGTCCGCAAAAGACGTTGAAATCACACAACGAATTCCAAAATCGAGCAGCGCCCATGGAGCGTGTTCGCGGCTGGATCCACAGCCGAAGTTATCGCCAGCGACGAGGATTTCCGCACCGCGGTAGGCGGATTGGTTCAGTACAAAATCCTCAATCTCGTTGCCTTCGCGGTCAAAGCGCATCTCGTCAAAGAGGTTTGCGCCGAGACCGGTGCGCTTGATCGTTTTCAAGAACTGCTTGGGGATAATCATGTCGGTGTCGATATTGACCAACGGCATCG
>CAZMRS010000195.1:0-1769 GCA_964568435.1 uncultured Boseongicola sp.
GGTTTCGCGCCGACCGCATGGACGGGTCGAGCACCACGTTTTAATGCAAAACAGCATTGTACGGGCATCATTAGAGCATATTGTCGCTGCCAGTTCTCGAATTTTACTCGGAGGGTTCTTCATGAAAAATCGACTCGCACATCCGCAACCGACAAGTGCTTTCGGCGAAGTGGCCGCTTCTTGACGGGGCTACACAAGGTTAGATTTTCGGCGACTAGGCATTTGGCACAACGGTTGCCAGAACTTGTCGGCATTGCCATGCGTGTGATCCAGGCGCTTTCAGGTTTTGCCTCCGGTGTTATACTCGCCCGGCACCTTGGAGTGGAAGGGCTGGGAACTTTCGCCGTAGTGCAAGCGTGGATTCTCATCATGACCCAGCCGGTGAGAAGCGCGGTAACTCCATTACTCGTCCGACAGATTGCTAGCTATCGAGACAGGGGCCAGTTCTCCGAAATGCGCGGCCTCATCAAAGCAACATCGATCGTGGTGAGCGTCTTATCGGCGCTGGCAATGGTGAGCCTGATTGGACTTTTTGCTACAGGCTGGAACGGAAACGTCGACCAGGAACTGCTACTTATTGCTCTGCCCGCCGTGCTTATGCTGAACCTTTCTGCGGTTTACGAGGCGGCCGCACAAGGATACGGCTTCGTCCTTCGGGGGCAGATGAGTGACCTGATCGTGCGCACGGGTGGCCAACTGACACTTCTTGCTGCGGTCGTCCTGTTCGTGTATCCGGCGACGATCTCCCTGACCGCAGCTTTGGTTTGTATGACATTGTCAACGCTGTGCGCTGTGGTGTTTGCATACTTCGTCGCCAGGCCGAGCCTTGCTGGTGAAGGCCGCGAAACACTGCTATCTCATGGCCACGGATGGGCCCGCTCGGCGGGAGTGCTCGGCCTGCTTGGTGTAGTCGATGCATTCTCACTCCAGATCGGGCTGCTCATGCTGGGCTATCTAAATGTCGAAGATTCCGCTGGCGAGTTTCGCGTTGCAGTGCAGATCGCGGCGATTGCGTCAATGGGGTTAACCACAATCCGAACACTGAATGCGCCTTTGATTAGTGTGGCTTTTGCGCGCGGAGAAACCTCAGAGGCGCAACGGCTGGTTCGCAAAATGTCACGAATTGCCACTCTCCTCGCACTACCTTTTGTCGCTTTGTCCTTCATCGCCGGAGAACTGATCCTGACCGCAATAATGGGACCCAACTATGCCGGGGCAACACCGGTTCTGCAGCTGCTGGCCGTTGCCGCGCTGACGAACGCCTTCTTCGCAGGCGGAGGACTGATACTAATCAGCGGCGGCCGCGAATGGGACTTGCTGCTTTTGAATTCGGGGGTTCAGTTACTACACTTTTCCTTGCTCTTTCTGGTTGTCCCAACATTCGGCGCGGCCGGAGCTGCGATGGGTTTTCTTGTTGCGGCCGCGTTGTCGACCGTGGGAAGCACAATCTTGGGAAGGGTCCGGTTCGGCATATGGACCGGACCATTCGGGATGACAGTGACAAGAGCCTAAACGCGTGAACTCGAAAAGCCGCCAAGAAGACCGAATGAGCCGGAACACAAGTCCAACGCCTCCTGCTTCGGAGGCTCGGGGCTCCGGAAAAGAAGCGCGTCAACGCCGCACCGACATTGCATTGCTAATCCACGATCTACCCTTCGGAGGAGCGGAACGTTGCTGCATCACTCTTGCCAGTAAACTCGTGGATGCGGGCCTCAGGGTTCAAGTTCTGACAGCTCAAGCGAACGGCGAATGGCTAAGCGAAATCCCTG
>CAZMRS010000195.1:1779-5476 GCA_964568435.1 uncultured Boseongicola sp.
ATATAAACCTCGACGCCCCACGCCCGCTGAGCTTGCTGCGAAGCTTGTACAAGTATTTTCGCCGGACTCCGCCTCGCTCAGTCCTAGCTTTTATGGAGACCGTCGGCTGCATCGCGATACTCGCGCGCCTTCTTAGCGGTGCCGATTCCAGAACTGTCGTTTCGATCAGAGTGCTTCTCAGTCGACACTTGAGAAACGAACTGAGCGCCAGCCGACTATTCAAGCGAATCTGGACGGCCCGACTTCTTTTGCCACATGCCGATGCGATATCCGCTGTGAGCAACGTCGTAGCCCGGGATGCCGAAGGCTTGTTCTGGCTTAAGACCGCATTCGTTTCCGTGGTCTCGAACCCAGTCCTTCCGTCTCGCCGAGCAGAGGTCGGACATTCCCCAGCTCACCCTTGGATGAACGACGGTCAGCCAGAGAAGCTAGTTATTTCGGCGGGCAGGATGGTCGATCAAAAAGATCATCTAACCTTGCTCGAGGCCTTCGACAGGCTTACGCGCGTTCGGAAATCGCGGCTGATAATTTTTGGTGACGGACCTTTGCGCAACAGGCTATTGGAAAAGGTGGCCTCGCTGCGATTGGGCGACCGCGTTGACCTACCCGGCGTTGCAGACCTATCATCGGCTTTTCCTTTCGCTGACCTTTTCGTGCTGACGTCTCGGTACGAAGGCTCTCCAAATGCATTGCTAGAAGCAATAGCCGCGGGCTGTCCGGTTGTTTCGACCAACTGGGAAGGTGCAGAGGAAATTCTGCCGCCCGTTGTTGAAGACAGCCTTGCTCCAATCGGAGACGCCCCTGAAATTTGCCGCGCGATGATGCACGCTCTGGATCAAGGGGATGAACTTGCCGTTCGACAGCGCAATGGTATTAGAAATAATAATGTCGACGAAAGTGTTGCTGCCTACCGTTCGCTGTTACGTGTCTGACCGAGGATATCAAGTGCGGCGCGGTAGGCAGGCACAACGGTGGCCGGAGCGTAGCGAGCGGCAGCAGCTTTCAGAGCGTCCGGGTTCCGCGTGGCGTCCAGCGTCTCGATGATAGCCGTTGCCAGCTCGGCGTCGTCACCCATATCGACCAGTTTTCCAAAACGTCCTCCGCCAAGTATTTCCGCCGGCCCCGTCGGACAGTCAGTCGCGATGACCGGACATCCAGCGGACAGCGCCTCAACAAGCACCATCGGCAAGCCTTCATAATCGGATGAAAGGACGAATGCGTCCGCGTGCGAAAGAACTTTGATTGGCGAACTGGTCAACCCCACTAACTCGGCATTTCCCGACAGGCCCCGGGCATCAATTTCGTTTTGGAGTGCTTGTCGCAGCGGCCCTTCCCCGTAGATCAGCAACTTTACGTCACGCAGTGTTGCGACACGTTCAACGGCTTTCACCGTCAGGTGAAAATTCTTCTGCGGATCGAGGCGCCCCATGCCAACAAGAACAGGAACGGCGCTTTGAAGCAACCAGGGATGCAATTCGGCAGGCTCGTTCGTTTCCTCAACTGTCATTACGTTGGGCAACACCTTGATGCGGTCTTCCGGAAGCCCGGCGACCCGCGCCAAATCCGAAGCCATGGCCTGCGTCAGAGCAACAACGTGATCGGCCGCCCGATAGGTCATCCAAATAGCCGGGGCCATCAGATGTCTCTCTCGCCAGAGCGAACTCAAGCGGATAGTCGAAGAGATGTGTCGGTGGCAGACGACGGCAACTTGTGTTGGTCGCCCGGCTAGATGGTTCGCGACAATTGCCAAAACATTCAGGTGGTCCAAAGCGGAAATGACTATACGCGGTCTCGCTTTGCCAAGCAGGCGGCTGAGCGGAAGAATGGCCGACAAAGCCCTTTCTGAACCAAGGTCGCCCACGACGACCCCTTTCGAGAGATCTGCACGAAGAGGCCCGTCTGACGTTAGACCTAGAACGCCGACCCGCAAGCCATCCTTGTGCAATGCGTTCGCAAGATTGACCTGCGCTCGCTCGGCGCCACCGCGGGCGAACGACGGCGTCAGCAGGAGGCAATCAAACCCCTTGCCCAAGACATCGATGCGGGCTTGTCGTTCAAAGTCCGACGCTGTCATCAATCCATCCCGCGCGCAGATGGTAAATTCGTCCACCTGCGCCCCGTTTTCGGTTCTTGATGCGAAATAATCGAAGCCAGAAGTTCTAGATAGGCCTGCCCAACACGTTCGACCGAGAATTCTTGCGAACGAGCCATCAGCGACCGTCGGTCAGGGGACACGTCCAAAATCTCTAGCATCCTCTTCGACAGATCAACAGCATCTCCCATCTTGGCGATAAGACCGACGGCGCCACTGGCCAGAACTTCGCGCGCACCGGGGCAATCCGTCGATACTATCGGGCAACCACAAGCTATAGCCTCCAACAAGACAACGCCTTGGCCCTCGTACCTCGAAGATAGAACCAGTGCGCGTGCCCGCGCAATTTCCGGATACGGAGGAAAGACGATCCCCGGAACCGCGACATCTGCATCAAGCCCCAGTTCAGCGATCAACCGCTCCAGTCCTGGGCGTTCCGGACCGCTGCCGCATATTAGAAGGCGGCATGGTATCTTGTCTCGAACCAGCCTGAATGCTCTGATTGCGGTTGGATAATCCTTCTGTGGGGCGAGGCGCCCAACGCAAATAAAAAGAGGAACGGTCGGGTCTTCGCACCATGGGTGGCTCGGCGCATGGGCTGCCCAACGACTAATCTCAGCCACATCGATGGGGTTATTGATTGTCCGGATGTCAATCGACTCGCCCAACACGTTGCGCATGGAAGCGCGAGCGCTTTCCGAAACGGCAACCCGCGCAGCCGCCCTTGGATACAAGAGCCTAGCAGCGACGCCGAACAAAAACTTGGCGGCCACCCTCTTTGAGCTATAGTGGCTCTCCCAATGAATATGTGTCGTGGTCACAATAGGAGGTGCGTTTTTCAGACGAACACACGCAAGCAATGCCGCAAAATTAACTTTCTCGAGTGCGCTCAATACCAAGTCCGGCTGCAGGTGCCGCAGAAGTTTCCGGAACTGCAGAATCGATGAAAGACCATAGCCACCACCGAGTGAATGCACCTTTACTTCCCGCTCGATCAAGTCTCGAAGGCGGCCCTCCTCGCTGAAGACCACGAAATCGACCTTGATCCCAAGAGTCGCAAAGTGATTGGCAAGCAGGCAAAACACCCTTTCGGCACCGCCAAGCTGAAAGTCTGTGATCACTAAGACCACTCGCATGTCCCCTTGGACATTTTTGTCAACGGCAAAACCTATTTTTTCACTCTGCATCGACTTATGCCCCACCCAGACCATCTCTCTAGCACTACAGCATGGCTTTCGCTGTCACATGAGGGCTCCAAGCCAGCAACGCAGTTTTGGACAATAGCTATCGTTAGGCCCTTCACTGAAATCGGCCCGATTTCATACCCCGATCCGGCGTTTCCGGATCTAGGAGGCAAACACTGGTCCGAAGAAATGTCAAAATCACCGGATGTTTTGGCGGCGGATGTTCATGCTGCGTTCATACAGCGAATCCTCAATGTTTCTCCGCGACAGTGGGAAACGTAAAAACAGCATCGCTTCTAGGTAGAATGTCTCTTCGCTCGGATCGAAGTATTTAAATAAGTTACGTTTCTTCATGTGGATGATACTATCTAGAGCGTCGTCCATTTAATCTGCAACATATCTGGCAGCCTTGAAGAAGTTT
>CAZMRS010000196.1:0-5470 GCA_964568435.1 uncultured Boseongicola sp.
AGAATATCGACCGTGCCTACCTGCTGACCCCTTTAGGTCAGGGTGTTTCGATGGGTGTGCACGAGAGCCAGTCGCGGATTTATGAGAACCAGTTGGGGCGGAGTCGAGCGTTTACTGGGTGGCTGTTTGGCCAGATGCGCGAGACGTTTGGAGACTTTGGTGTTGCGGATGCAGACACGTTTTACGGCGCGATAAACCGTTGTAATCCGGGGTTTATTCGAACTGAGGCGGATGAGGTGCATTACAATCTGCACGTGCTTTTGCGGTTCGATCTTGAGCGGGCGCTGATTTCTAGCGATTTGCAAGTTGCGGATCTGCCTGGTGCTTGGAATGAACGCTTTTTCAATGACTTCGGCGTGAAAGTTGATGTTCCTGCCAACGGTGTTTTGCAAGACGTGCATTGGTCCGAGGCATTGTTTGGGTATTTCCCCACGTACACGCTTGGGAACGTCTATGCCGGTTGCCTTCACGAAGCGATCAGGGCGGAAGTATCCGATCTGGATGAGGCTTTGGCCGAAGGGGACACGAGCCCCGCAACCAATTGGTTAAAAAGCAAAATTCAACAGCACGGTAAGCTTTACGCGCCAAAGGAACTGATCCAAATGGCGACTGGGAAAGCTCCATCAGAAGGCCCTCTTCTGGACTATTTGGACGCGAAATTCGGGGCGATTTACGGGGTTTGAAGGCAAATCGGTATCGCGTCGGTATAACGTCGGTATTACGTCGGTGCGGCCGTTCGGTGGATTTACGTCGGCTTAACTTCGTATTGGCTTTCGAGATCCCTTAGTCCGGCTTTGATGAGGTCAGTTAGGGCGGCCTCGTCCGTGGCATCCAAACAAGGAAGATACCAGCAGCTTTTGCCACGTTTGTGCTTGCCAAGACGTGCCGCGATTTCGGGGAATTCGCGGTAGCCGGGTAGAATGTGGAGCGCGATATCGCGGAAGCGCATGTTAAAGCCGGTGGCAAAAAAATCGCCCTCGCGGCCACTCTCGTAGCGGTAGTGATATTCTCCATAGCCGATCATCTTTCCCCAGAGTCTGGGCTCCCACCCGGTTGCGGAACGGAAGATCTGATCGAGGCGCTCTGCTTCGGCGCGCCTTTTGGGGTCGGTGATGCTGTCTAACGGGTTTCCCATGCGATCATCCTTTGGCAATGTCTTGGAGGCTAACACGGAAGAGGCGCGGGCATGGAACTGAAATTGGAGCTGGAAGAGCTGCGGGCGTTTCTGGCCATAGAGTTCCCGCAGATGATTGGTGAGTACGATTTAGAGGCTATTGGACCATTGTGGGCGCGGGTCAGTTTGACCCCTGAGGAGCGTCATCTGCGCCCGGGTGGAACAGTTTCTGGACCGACAATATTTGGACTGGCGGACTGCGCGGTTTATTTCGGTCTGTTGGCAATGATTGGCAAAGAGGCGTTGGCAGTGACGACGAGTGCGTCGATTGATTTCATGCGCAAGCCCGTCGCCGGTACCAAGCTCGTTGCTGACGTGACCTTTCACAAGGTCGGGCGTGTTTTGGCCGTTGGCGACGTGGCCGTGCGCAATGATGGCGTTGAGGCGTTGGTGGCACGCGCAACATTTACGTATTCCATACCGCCGAAACGGGACGCGTGAGTCACTCGACCTTGTCAGGGTGGTCGTCGCCGTAATCGTGTCGCGTCCCGAATGTTTGTTCGTCGGAAAAGGCGTCCGAGAGCGGCTCAACCTCGGCATTTGGGCTGTCGGGCATGGTTTCAATCAGCTCTTCGATTAAAGCTGCCTCTTCTGCATCCGTCATTTCGGTTTGAGTTCGGCTGCGACCTGCCCAGCCTGTTGCAACTGCCCGTTTGACCCAATCCGGGGCGTTCGCTGATTTTCCATTTCGTCCCCAGACCGCACGGCCGCCGAATCCGATATGGGCTGAAGTTGATCCCATGTAGTCCGCCGCAGCGCCAATGCCTTCGGCACCTTGCTTCGCACAGGCTTCCAGAAAGGTTGCGAAAACGTCGCGGTCTTTGGTTTTGTTGAAGTCCAGCGGACTGCCGGAAGACACCAGGTGCAAGTCGGCTGCCGCGCCGAGGTCGTGGCGCGTGGAGCCAGTGCGTTTGCTGCAGGTGCCTTTGGCGCATTGTCCACCGGAGTAGATCCAGACAGTGTCGATGCCCGCCGCGATCGCTGCGGCTTCGAGAACGTCGGCCAGTTTTTTCGAGATTGGTAGGTCTCTTGTCTTGCCCTCGGTATGTTGCTCGACGTGCGGGTGGTCGGGGGAGACGGGCATTGAGTGGTCCTTGCGCTATTCAAAGTACGCCGGGTGGTTGAAATCAAACCTAGCGGGCGACTTGGCTTCGGTCCAGACGTGTCGGAGCGACATAGACCTTGGCAAAACGCATTGTTTCCAACTGGCTACTCGATCCAGTGGACATGAAACACGTAAAGTACCGCCGACTGGGAAAGCTGGGGGGCTCTACCATGCCAAGACGACTTGTTGCCTTTTTGAAGGGCGATCCGGACGCGGTTCCGGGGGATTATCTGTTAGCCATCGTGGCTGTGTTCGGCCTGATGTGCGCGATCACCGCGCGCGCTTTGTACTGACGCCGATGCGTCAGGTGTACATGCCGTCGTAGATCGGCTCCAGCGTATCGGGATCGAACAGGCTGGACACCGAAGTGCCGTGCCAAATGTTGAGTACGGCTTGCGCAAATATTGGGGCCGTCGGCACAATCCGGATATTTTTCGCGGCAAGCGTCGCTTCGGTCGGCTCGATCGAGTCGGTAATGACCAGGCTTTTCATCACTGAGTTCGTGACACGTTCGATGGCAGGGCCGGACAAGACGCCATGAGTTATGTAGGCGTGCACCTCTTTTGCGCCAGCTTCCATGAGAGTGTCTGCGGCTTTGCAGAGTGTGCCTGCGGTATCGGCAATGTCGTCCACGATGATGCAGGTCTGGCCTGAGACATCACCGATCACGGTCATCTCCGCCACTTCGCCCGCTTTCTCCCGACGTTTGTCTACGATGGCGAGGGCACATCCAACGCGGGATGCCAGTTCGCGGGCACGGGCCACACCGCCGACATCGGGTGAAACCACGGTTACGCCGTCAAGCTTACCTTTGAATTTGTGCTTCACGTCGAGCGCAAAGACCGGCGAGGCATAAAGGTTGTCGACGGGGATATCGAAGAAGCCTTGGATCTGGGCCGCATGCAGGTCCATTGTAAGGACCCGTTCGATGCCAGCCGACACCATCATGTTGGCGACGAGTTTTGCTGAAATAGGTGTGCGTGCTTTGGTGCGTCGATCCTGACGGGCGTAGCCGAAGTAGGGGACGACAGCGGTGATGCGAGCTGCAGACGAGCGGCGCAGCGCGTCCGACATGATGAGCAACTCCATCAGATTGTCGTTGGCGGGGTTTGATGTCGATTGCAGGATGAACATATCCTCGCCGCGAACGTTCTCGAAAACCTCGACGAAGATTTCACCGTCGTTGAACCGCTCGACACGCGCATCTACCAGTCCGACGTTCACTCCCCGGTGCATCGACAATCGTCGTACTACCGCTTTGCCTAGGGTGGGGTTTGCATTCCCCGTTATGATCTTCGGTTCCTGGAGATTGGGCATGGGCAGCGTCGTCCTGGTGCAAATTCTGGCACAGTTTGTGACAGATTCGTGAAGTTGACTTCGCTTAACATGTGCCTAGGGTCTGGCAAACATTCCTTTGCCTGAAAGACCCCTGAAATGCCCCATATTGACTATTATCTCGCAACGATTTCTCCCAATTGCTACTTTGCTGGCACGCGTCCGGCTGAAGTGGCGGCCAAGCATGGGGCGACGATCACCTACAAGCCACTTGGGATCATGGATTTGTTTGGGCGCACTGGTGGCACGCCTCCGGGGCAAAGGCACATCTCGCGCCAGGAGTATCGTTTGATCGAGATTGAGCGGACGGGCGCGGATTTGGGGATGCCGGTGAACATCAAGCCGGCTCACTGGCCGACCAACCCGGCACCATCTTCCTATGCCGTGATTGCAGCGCAGGCTGCGGGTGGCGGTGACGTCGGTGCCTTGGTTGCAGCAATAACACGCGCGTGCTGGGCCGAAGAAAAGAACATTGCCGAAGATACTGTTATCAAGGCATGTCTTGAAGAAGAGGGATTTGACCCGTCCTTGGCCGATAGCGGATTGCTTTCCGGAGCTGAGGCCTATGAAGCGAATTTGGAAGATGCAGTGAATGCAGGTGTATTTGGCGCACCATTCTTTATCACAGACGATGGCGCTCGGTTCTGGGGGCAGGACCGCATCGATGCGCTTGACCGCCATTTGGCGGCGCGCTGAGGTGTAACCGTGGCGCGACCTGTCGCGTTTATCCATTGCGGTCTGGCCGACGCCAGCGCCTGGGACCCGTTGCTGGAGGTTCTTGGTTCGAGCGTTGAGCCAATTCTGATTGAGTTGCCGGGGCATGGTGCAGCGGACGACTGGGCCCCGGACCGCGCTTTTGCGGATCAAGCGGTCGAGATTGCTCTGGATGCTCTGCCAGCCGATCCTGTGCCCATCATTGGACATTCGATGGGTGCGGTGATCGCACTGCGGCTAACGATCGAGAAATTTTATCGTGTTTCTTCCCTTGTAATGGTCGAGCCGGTATTTTTTGCTGCTGTCAAAGGCACGGAAATCGGCGGCAAAGTCGCGCGCGATATGGCCCCATTTTATCGCAAGGTGCGTGAGGGCAGCGGAGCGATGGCGACTCGCGATTTTGTGCGTCTTTGGGGAGATGGAACGCCCTGGGACGACATTCCAGAACAGCGCCGCAGGTACATGATAAACCGCATATCTTTGGTCGATGCGGCGGGCAGCCTGCTTTGGGACGACTGGCCTGGTCTTTTGGCCCCCGGTCGCCTTGAAGAAATCGAGGTTCCGGTCACGCTGGTCGAGGGCGGTGAGAGCCACCCGGTGATGCCGGCAATCGTCGATGCGCTGGGACGTCGAATTGCCAATGCAGAAGGGATCACGATCCCCGGTGCTGGGCATATGTTGCCGATGTCGCATCCCAAGGTCCTTGCAAAAGCGATCAAGGGACGTTTGGCGTAATTGATTATTCGATAGTGATCTGGGATCGGCTAAGCCTATCCTGTGGTTCCAGGCTCAGTGAACAGACCAGGCTCGGCGCGCCGTTGGCCTTCGTCGACGCAGATCGCATCAGCTGTCGCAACGCTCATGCCATCAGGACGGTCAATTGCACGATCCCACACGACGAGTTCGCGTGTATACAGCTGGCAGGTGACAATCCCCGCTCGGGTCTGAACCTTAACGGGATCGCTTTCATAGGCTTCAGGGGACAAATCGCAACCAACAAGGAAAAGGAAAAGCGCGCCAGCGGAAAAAGAGGCGTAAGGCCGACCCTCCAGAAATTTAGACTTATTGGTTTCAGCGCGTAGAATGTCAGCCACCCGTGTGAGACATGTGCCGTGACACCTGCCCATCGGCGCGTTGGCGCG
>CAZMRS010000197.1:0-5450 GCA_964568435.1 uncultured Boseongicola sp.
GACAGGCGCAACTTTCTGCGCGATGATTTCATCGCCCCAACTGATGCGGGCAATGGTTTCGTTGTTTGCAAGATGAACAAGTGATTGGCGGAGATCGATATCGAGCGGCTTGCCACCCTGAACTGATATATCAAGGCCTGTCTCAGTATCTGTAACCGATAGTCTGAGGGTTGCTTTTCGGGACCCGCCTGCCTTTGTGATCTCCTCGAGGATTGGGAATACCGCCAAAAGCTCAGGTCTTACAATTTGGCAGCCAGGCGTCGCGACCAGTGTATCGCTGCCCTGCCCGTGAAACCCAATAATCGCGCCCTTTTTGGTTCGACGGCCTCCAAACGTTGCGCGCCTCCGTGAACCTGCTGGCGACGTGTACAAACGACGCAACGGCGCTTGCAAACCAACGGCCGAAAGTGCTCGTGTGACCACATCCTTTTGCCACTCAGAAACAAAGCTGTTGGACGCATGCTGGAGCGAGCATCCGCCGCAAGACTTGTAGTGGCGGCAGATGGGAGAAACCCGGTTTGGCGACGGTGTCGCTATCTTCGGATCGACAATGCGATCACCCACCAGCTCACCTTCGATCACCTCCCCTGGCAGTGTGCGTGCCGCAAAGATCGGACCCGGTGCAATGCCGTCAGCTTGAAGACCAAGCCGTTCAATCGTGACTTCCGTCATTTACTCAGCGGCCTCTTGTATTCCGATGAAACCGCCTGACTGACGACGCCAGAACCTTGCATAGAGACCGTTTGATGTGAGCAATTCGTCGTGCGTGCCGGTTTCAACAATGCGACCTTCATCCAGCACAACAATGCGATCCATTCGAGCTATAGTTGAAAGCCTGTGCGCAATGGCGAGGACTGTCTTGCCCTCCATGACATTATCCAGAGCCATCTGGATGGAAGCCTCAACTTCAGAATCCAGTGCAGACGTAGCCTCGTCAAGCACGAGAATTGGCGCGTTTTTCAGGATGGCGCGTGCTAAAGCGATGCGCTGTCTTTGACCGCCGGAAAGTTTCACACCTCTTTCGCCTAGATGCGCATCGTAGCCTGTCCGACCTTTGTGATCCTGAAGGCCAAGAATGAATTCGTGCGCCTCTGCCCTTTGGGCCGCCGAGACCATGGCCTCCTCGCTGGCATCCGGCCGGCCATATAAGATGTTCTCCCGCGCCGAACGGTTAAACATGGCTGTTTCCTGCGTGACCATTCCGATGTGTTGGCGCAGGCTTTCCTGAGTGACCTGCTTCACGTCAGAACCGCCGACGAGGATTTGTCCTTTTTCAGGATCGTAGAGTCGAAGGAGCAACGAAACCAAAGTCGACTTGCCAGCGCCAGATGCGCCAACAATCCCAAGCTTTTCACCGGCAGCGATCGTCAGATCGATACCCTCAACGCCGCCCGTCCTACGCCCATAGGCAAAGCTCACGTTCCGGAATGCAATGGAAGGTTCGGAAACCACAAGGTGACTGGCATTCTGAGCATCCGCCATAGAATGAGGCGGGGTCAGCGTCAGCATCCCATCTTCGACTTCGCCGATGTTTGCGTAGATGGCCATCAATACATGACTAACCCAGCCAGTCATTTGCGCAATACGGATGGATATCGCTCCAGCGGCTGCGATGTCGCCTGCGCTGGCAGCCCCGACGCTCCAAAACCAAAGCGTACCGCCAATGAGCATCACAGGCACCATTCCTGCGACGGCCATCAGGCAAAAGCGGAACGTCGCGGCTATCACACCATAGTCGAGCGCACGCTCTCTGAAGCTACGGACAGCCTCAGTCGCGGCAGATTCCTCATGCTGGTCATGGGCAAACAGTTTTACCGTTTTGACGTTGGTGATGGTGTCAACAATCTGACCGGTCACCATTGCCCGCGCATTTGCCCGTGCTTTGGAACGCTTGCGAATACGGGGCATGAACCAACTGATCATCAGCAGGTACAAGACAAGCCAAACGCCGAGTGCAAGCGCCATCCAGCCGTTGATAGAGGTTAGTAGGAGCGCGGACGCAACCAGCGAAGCAATGGCAAAGCAAAGAACGTTGATGATCTCGCCAGCAACGTCCGTGAGAGCGCGCGCCGTCTGCATCTGTTTCTGCGCAACACGCCCTGCGAAATCATCGTCAAAGAACGTGACTGACTGGCCGAGGGTCCATTTGTGAAGGCGGGTCAGTACGAGGGGGTTGAGGTTTGGCAGCACGACGACAGCGTTTGCCATGGATGACAGACCAAAGAAAATCGGTCGAGCAACGACAAAGAATGCAAGGACCAAGCCAACCAGAGCCCAATTGGTTGTGAAGAAATCAGTTGGGTCCGAGGCAATCGCGGTGTCGATGACGTAGCCCAATACGATGGCGGACATCACTTCCAAGGTGCCGGCAGCAGCTGAAATCAGCCCGGCCACCAGAAGAACAGAGAACGATCCAGACAGCGCCCAGCGGAAAAAAGCGCCCAGCGTCCGCGGCGGCGGGCCGTCCGCGGGGCGAAAGGCGTCAATCAAATTTCCGGCGCGGCGAATCATTCAGCGGCCTCAACTTCTGTGTCGATGAACCCACCAGACTGGCGGCTCCAGAACCCAGCATATAGGCCGCCCAGCGCCAAAAGCTCGGCATGGGAACCTTGCTCGACAATTCGACCATCATCCAACACCAAAATGCGATCCATTTGAGCGATGGTGGACAAACGGTGAGCAATCGCAATCACAGTTTTTCCGGCCATCATGCCGTAGAGTGTTTCTTGGATCTGCGCTTCAACTTCTGAGTCTAATGCACTCGTCGCTTCGTCGAGAACAAGAATTGGCGCGTTCTTCAGAATAACACGGGCCAAAGCAATCCGTTGACGCTGGCCGCCCGATAGCTTCACCCCACGCTCGCCGACATGAGCGTCGTATCCTTTGCGGCCCTCAGGATCCTCTAGTTCCTGAATGAACTCATGCGCTTCCGCGCGCACTGCAGCGTCGAGCATATCCTGTTCGGTCGCATCAGGACGCCCGTACAAGATGTTGTCGCGAACGGATCGATGCAAAAGCGAGCTATCCTGCTGCACCATACCTATCCGGGCGCGCAGACTGTCTTGAGTCACAAGGCCGATATTCTGACCATCAATCTCGATCGAGCCAGCGTCAGGGTCGTAGAATCTGAGAAGCAGTTTTACGAGCGTTGATTTTCCAGCACCCGAGCGTCCTATGAGGCCAATCTTTTCACCGGAAGCGATGGCCAAATCAACGGATTCTATCCCCCCCGCTGCTTTCCCGTAGTGGTGCGCCAGACCTTTGATTTCAATACGGCCTTCACTCAGCTCGAGATGCGCCGCGTCTTTTGCGTCAACCAATGAGATCGGCTGGGCAATTGTCTCCATGCCTTCTGCGACCACGCCAAGAGTGCGGAAAAACGACGACAACGCCCACATGATCCAGCCCGTCATCGCATTCAGGCGTAGAACAAGAGCAGAAGCGACAGCGACAACGCCAACGGATGCCGCGCCGGTTGACCAAAGCCAGATGCCCCACCCAACAACCGCGACGATAAGGAAGCCGTTAATCAGCGTCAGAAATACGTCCATGATCGTGTAAAGGCGCATTTCGATCTGAAACGTTTTGCGCGAGTGCTCGATGGCTTCGTGTGCATAGGTGCGTTCGACTTCGGTGTGCGCGAACATCTTCACGGAATGAATGTTCGTATAGCTGTCGACGACACGGCCAGTGACTGCGCTTCTGGCGTCCGAGGCTTCTTTACTCGCGGGGCCAACCCGCAAGATCACCCAGCGAACCAGCATCAGATAAAGCAGCAGCCAAATCGCAAGCGGTAGCATCAGCCTTGGGTCTGAGCCCGACAAAAGAATAAACGCGCCACCCACGTAGGCCAGCGAATACGCCATCGCATCAAAGACCTGGAAGACCGCCTCGCCCGCCGCTGGCGGTGTTTGCATTATGCGGTTCGCGATGCGACCAGCAAAGTCGTTCTCGAACCAGCCAACCGACTGTCGAAGGACATGGCTATGCGCGCGCCAACGGATCAAAGTACCAAAGTTTGGCATGATCGCGTTGTTCAAAAGACCGACGTCGATGACCTGCAAAGCTGGTCGAAGCAACAGCAGGAAGACCGCCAAAAGCAGCATCTCTGTTCCATAGTCGGCCCAATATGTCTCGGGGTCAGCGTCCGTAAGTGTATCGACGAGGCGCCCCAAATAGGCGATCAGCCAGATCTCGATGAGCGCAGACACCATTGTAAGCGCACCAGTTATCGCGAAGACTTTCTTGAACGGCTGACAGTATTCCCAAATGAACGCCCATAGCTTTTGAGGCGGACGATCTACGACAGGGTAGTCGCAATAAGGGTCAACAAGATTTTCTAAGAAACGAAACATTTGGGGGTGCTCCAAGAGCCGAGAGAATTACAATATGGGAGGGAGGTCAGACGCGGCGCGACCCCCATAAACAGGATCGGACCGGTCAGTTATCCGGTATGCACATCCTGTAAATCATATTGCTGTCTCCTTTCTTGGATGGTTTTGACCTATCGGAAAACAGCCGCGCTGTCATCCCTCTTTCAGCGCAATCTCAATCAGCGCGTCTCGTCCAAGGGAAAAGTCGCTAACAATCCAAGCTTTTTCTGCACGAGCCAGCGCCTGGCCAAGGGCGGCTCCCTGCCTTTCGTCCAGAAGATCCGATGCGGAAATGGGGCATGTCTTTAAGGCGACCTGCTCGATGTCATCGAGCGCACCTTCCAAGAGCGGCTGACCCGCCATTGCCTTTCGGATCAGCAAAACATCCGTGGCCACCGTTGCACCATGCCGCCACGCGATTTCCTTGATTGTGGGGCCCCGGAACGAGAGGCTCTTTAGCAAGTCCAGAGAGCGACTGTCTGCACGTGACAACCTCAACCGCTCAACGATCTCTCGCCCTCCAAGAACCGCAAGCCGCCGTATCGCTCGGGCATCCCGGTTCACTGAAGCCTCAAGGTGCACCAATGGAGCCAGCCACTGATCGTCCGCTCCCGGCAAAACATACTGTAAAACTCCAGCCGCTTTCATTGAAGCAACGGAAGGTGAGGGATCGGGAGTGGCAAGAAGTTTTCGCATCTCGTTTCCAATCCGTTCTGCCGAGACCCCGGAGAGGCCATCGAAGTTCGAGGCAATTGCCGAGAGCGCCTCTTGGTCCATACCTTTCTCCGGATCTCCATATTGGGCGTGAAAGCGGAAGAAACGGAGGATGCGAAGATAGTCTTCCTTGATCCGGGATGAAGCGTCTTCGATGAATCGAACACGTCGCTCCAGAAGGTCTGGCAGACCGTCCAATGGATCCAAAATCTGACCTTCATGGTCCGCGTAAAGGGCGTTCATAGTAAAGTCCCGGCGTCGCGCATCTTCTATGATGCTGGAAGTAAAGGCCACCGTTGCGCGTCTACCGTCGGTTTCCACATCTTTTCGGAACGTTGTGACTTCGAAAGAAGCGCTGTTAAC
>CAZMRS010000198.1:0-4912 GCA_964568435.1 uncultured Boseongicola sp.
GCCTCCATGAGTTAATGTTTCCGTAGAATCCATTCAAGTGGATTTTGAGCACTCGGAATGCAAGGGCGATATGATTGACAAAACCAGCCACTTCTTCCAGTAGGCTTATTTCGATTTCCTTCGGATTCCTTGTGAGCGAGTCTCTGACTCTTTGTATTTCGCGCTTTAGTTTGTCCCACTTAGCTTGAGTGACGGTAATGAACACTTCCGTTTCAGTGGTCCCCACCACTCCGCCTGCCCAGGCCCCGGGGCATTGACTTGGCGGTCTTCTTTTTCGTGCGGCATCTTGAGTCCCAAAATGCGAGCAGCCTTTGGCTACTTGGCTGCTAGCCTGCCAACCATCTTCTTCAGTGGGGCCTGAGTTTCTCAGGTCATCAACGTAGTCGGACAGGGCGGCAGCCAAGACTCCATCTTCCCGCAATCGGCTTACCCAGGGTTCTCTCGGGTCGTAATTGGGATCTCCTGGAAGATTAAGTTTTACGGTCTTCCATCGGAAAACATTTGTATTGTCAAGTCTGTCGCCTAGAAACAAACGCTTGAGTCGGCGGCCTTGCTGCACAGACCAGTACGGCGATGGACGTAAGCCCATCGCATTTCGAGTCCAGCATTCGACATGCAACTTCTGTTGCCCGGATGCTGGCAACAATGGCGTGAGGTCGACAGCAGTAAATGGGCGGATCTCCGGCGAGATCCAGAAATTGTGAAACATCTCTCCGTAGTCATTGTCAGATGACCAGTATGTAGGCTTGAGACTGTTCAACACAGAGCGCAGGTCAGGCAGATGAAACCATGGGGCGTAAAGGGTGGCATTGAGACCACTCTTTGTGCCGTCGTAAACGATCTGAATATCGTCCTCTCCCTTTGGTACGGCGAAGTAATTGATCGTAGCGACGGCTTCCGTGTTGTTGGATACGTAGCCACGCGCGCGAATTTTGTCGATCTTGGTAAGAATATTGCTGCGGTTGGTAGGGGACCCCAGTCCACCTTGTGGGGTTAAATTCTTGGGGGGGGGTCACCCACCCACATTGCTTTACATCCCAACCCAACGTCCGACCAGTACTCTGGCGGCCACCGCCAATAGAATGGGGCAGAACCGTTAGACCATTCCCAAAACGTTGACATGGATGCTTGACTGAGGGCTTGGATGCCTGCTTCCCAAAGGAGCTGGCACGACGCTGGGCACGTTTCGCGGATATGGTGATGCTGTTGCTTCCACCACCGGAAAAAGGAGCGGTAGACCAGGCGGCACCAACATCGGTGAAGGGTCCGGCGAAGGACGGCGAGTTGCTTGCCATACTTGGTGGCGAACAAATCGTAATCAGTATATCCAAGCAAGAATGCCACACGGTCATCCCACAGTTGTGTGGGAACGGCCGCATCATCGTTCTTGGTGGCTTTAGTTTGCGACACGTCGAATGCGCGAGATTTAAAACCTTGAAAGCGATTAAAGCTAGCCGCTTTAGCGGCCTGCAACAACCGTCGCTTGGAATCGAGGGTGAGGCCATCCCGGGTGGCAAGGCCACGCAGCTCCGTTCCAACACGCGGGACCCCCTCCCCGGACCCCTCCCCCCCCTTACCCGTAGCCGGGACCTCTGGACTCACGAGAGATAGGTGACCCGAAGGAGAAGTAGGTGGCGAAGAGAGGAAGAGGGACGGAATAACAGCCGCCTGGAGAAACTGCCCAAGGCAGTGACTTAAAGCAACTGCGAGTTTGACAGGAGGCAAGATAAGCGGCGCGATGACCCGTAAATGGGCAACATCCAACAGGATGCTACATGTGGTGGGAAAGTCGCCGGCCAATGCCAATTCATCTGGCTGCAATTTCCGCCGCACAACCGAGCCAGGGGTAAAGTGACAAGGAAGTTTGAACGGAGAGTGTGCCATGGTGGACCACGGTAACAACTGGGTACGCAGATCCAAATCCCGTGCGGTGTGAGGGCGACAGGACTCGCCGTGATGCATGGGATTGATCACAGTAAGCCATGGTGTAGTGTCGACATGGGCGAATACAGTGTCGTCCCAAAAGGACAAGGTGGCGGAACAGCGATGGAGAAATGTCCAAGTGCGTTGAAAAGTAGTGGCGCCACCGACGTCGGCGTGACGCAGAAAGCGAGTGGAAGACGACCAACCTGGAGGAAGCCCCCGAGCCGAAAAGGTGGAGAGAATAACTGGAGGACCAGTGGTCCAAAAAAGGTTTGAAACGCGAGGAAAGGCAAGGCGACCGTCAAGGATAAGGACATCCACAGGTGCCGCTTCGAGTTGCTGGAGCCAACTGGTGCGACGTGAATCCCAGATAAGAGAGCCCGAGAGCGATAAGTCCCCAAAGGCAGAAGAAATGGCAGAGCGCTGGTGAGGGCTCAGACCTTTGTCGAGAATCCATGTCCAGCGCACCTGAGCGCCGGTGTAACCTTCGGGGACCACTCCCCAACTTGGAATGCCATTGGTACAGGCAATCCCCATGGTGTAACCAACTTTTCTCTGCACCAAGCGCTGCTGGACCGATTGTTCCACCGCGCGACGTTTGAGTCAATGGTCATCGTCGTCCCCGCCTCCACTCTTATTGCCCCGAGGACCTTTGGGGCGTTTCTGGCTAGCTTTGTTGAGGGCAGAATCAGCAATCTTTTTGATGGAGAGGCAATCGGCAGAGAGGCGCTTGATATCATCTTTAACCTTAGAGAGATCAGCCTTGGTGTCCTTGCCCACTTTGTCCATCTGGCCCCGGGCGGTAGCAACTTCCTTGGAGAGTTTTTCGCTGGCAGCGGAGATGTCGCCTTTGAAGGCTACGAGTTCAAGCAAATAGTCCAAAAGAACGGGGGAGACCAAGGAAACCCACTTCCGTAAAATCGCGCATAATAAGATGGGCCTGTAAACATGCCCACATAAAGTCCAAGTGACGAGCCATGGCATCGGCAGCAGGAATTTCCTCAACATTACGGCGCACCCGCGAAATACGATTGAAGATGATACGGACCAACTTTTGAACGAGCCCCCAGCGATCCTTAGAGGTTAGTTCTGTGGAAGCCCCGTAAGCAGAGTACTGGTCATCCATGAAGCGAAAGAGGCTGTGGAGAAAGTCATATGACTGACGGTAGAGAGTCCAAACGAGGTCAAACACCGGACCGGATAACCCATGGTTGTTCAGCAAGCCGCGAAGACTGCGCCCAAACGATTCTAACGCGGATTTCCACCGATTGGCAGCACCGTCAGTAGGAGAGCCATTGCCGCGGAAATCTGTGATTTTCGGAAGACGACACAATTCATGGGGTTTCAGGTCAGCCTGGGACTTGGTGCCTCCCATACATTCTGGGACACTCAGGGTGTAGGAGTCCCACACTCGTTGGCGTAGAGGGTCAGGAAGAGAGACCTTTTTCCCAAGTTGCTCAGCGTCCAGGTGATCATGATAAGTAATATCTTCACGGGAGCAAAGGGTCAACAGGGAGAGGCCGTCCAAGCAAAACAAACCAGCACCGAGGCTCGCATTGGGGCCGGCATTGTCTTTAAACCATGTGGCAAGTCGGGCTTTCGAAGTGATCCAAGTATCACCAATTTGAACCGCTCGTTCATCCGAGCGTCCTTCCAGATCGGCAATCCGCACTTGAAGCGTTTGAAATTCATCGACGGAAACACCGCCACCAACAGGGACAGGGAACGGAGGAGGGGCTCCCAAGCTGCTCTGAATTGTCAGTTGAGTTTCCAGCTGGCTAATACGGGATTCCAGAGCTTGAATGGTGGGAACAACGGTGGTTGCGAGGCTCTGTACAACGGCTGGTTGAATCGCGGAGACACTTTGGAGGCATCGTTCTTCCAAGGCAGTGTCGCTTTGCTGGAACGCCGCAGTAAGTTCCGCCTTAGTGCGTTGCAAATCGAGCGTCAATTGGTCAAAGGACTGATTGAGGATTTCGGCAACTGGCCAGAGAGCAGGGGCAATAGGGTCGGCGGGTACGCGACCAATTAAGGCTCCCAAATTGTTGACTTTGTCCGCTACCATTTTGGCAAACAAGCTGTGTTCTTCGCTTAGAAGCGTCACAGCATCCTTAAGATCCAACGCGAGCGTGTGGAGCGTTTGTTGGTTAGAGTCGAGTAAGGTTTCGACCATCCCTGCGGAGTCTGGGAGACGCTTTAAGACGGGCGTGTCAATAAACACTCGTTCCTCGGTGGAAAAGCGTTTGTTCGGTGTGGGTGCGCCCAAGGCGGTGACCCGTTTTTCGAAATCTACGCGAGCAGGAATTTCACCATCGCAGATGTGTTCCGCCAAGACAGAAAAGACGCTCAACCATTCGGCAAGTGAGCGGTGTTCATCGAGAAGTGGAGTCAAAAGGCTAGGATCCACATGGCCCAATTTGATGACTGCGCCACCAAAGATGCTGCCGCCACGACCGGGCTTCTCAATACACAACACACCAACGACGTTGTCCTTTTGCCAACCTTGGACCACCTCGGAGACAGCCCCCAAGTGGGCCCGCACGTTGCAGTTACGGTGAATGCAGATTTTGCCCGAGTTTCCGATTTCAGCACCACAAATGGTGGTAGTAGGATCCTCGGATTTGACCGAAGGGTTACGGAAATCCTTAACAGCTAGGAGTTGGAGGCCACAGAGATTGCGATCGCGAGGAGCGAACTTCGGGTTGAGATCTTGTGCTTCCACAGAAGGCTTACCTTTTTTGGCCGAACCAAGCATCAACTGTTGAAAAGTGGACCCGATGGCGGCTGCCAAGTCAACAGAAGGAGTCATGCCAGTCAACCCAGCATTGGGAGTGTGATGAGGAGGAGGAGACGCCATGGTAACAGGGTTAGGAAACACGTGAGAGAGAACGAAGGAGAGAATAGACGGCAGCAAAGTAAGCAACACAGAAGTGTGGCTGTTGCTACTGCATCGAAATTTCATTCCGTCCGACTGACTGGCGAGTCCAAG
>CAZMRS010000198.1:4922-5448 GCA_964568435.1 uncultured Boseongicola sp.
CGAAATGCGATTTTTATTGGTCAGTTGGGCAGGGACGCAGCCTGGTCAGGGCTCACCCATGAATTCAAGATGATCGGCAACATGCCGTCCTCCGGAGGTGCTCCGGTGGTCCGTTTATCAATGCCCCACGATGGGACTCATGTATTGGCTGTCCACGGTGACAGGTTCCGACAGAGAGCGTGGATGGACCAACAAAAGGGTGGCACCCAGCAAGTTCTTGCACGAAAATCAATCACAATTTCGAAAATTGACCAAAATCATCGAGTTTCGACAGTCTCTGTTTCAAGAACGCCAATCGTCTTTTGCGAATCACCATGGTTATTGCCGGACCCCATCCCCTCACGCGTCGCGAGGCTCGCTACATTGAGCGCCAGCGCCGCGTTGGAAACTTGAAAGCTGCTCGCGAGATTTTCAAGAAGACGCCGTCGATCCAAAAGACGAAGCGCAAGTCGGCCAAGGCCCGTTTGAACTCGCTCAACCGCGGTGCTGCCACCGGATTCGTGGATCGTCGCGTCCGTCGTCCGCG
>CAZMRS010000199.1:0-5416 GCA_964568435.1 uncultured Boseongicola sp.
CGTTGTGAAAGAGCGATCTCTGTCTGGCGGAGAGGCCCTGACGACTAACAACCGTATGGAGCTCCTCGCTGCCATCAATGCGTTGGAAGCTCTGGGCCGCCCGACTGATATCACCATCGTGACTGACTCAACCTATGTGAAAAACGGGGTTACGAGTTGGATCCACGGATGGAAGCGAAACGGTTGGAAAACATCCGCCAAGAAGCCTGTAAAGAATGACGACTTGTGGAAGCGTCTGGACGAGGCGCAGTCACGGCATTCCGTCACATGGGAATGGGTGAAAGGTCACGCCGGACATCCAGAAAACGAACGGGCGGATGAGTTGGCCCGCGAGGGTATGGCACCATTTAAGACGCCCGACAGCGCATGATGCCGGCCGGTTTCCTAGATACAGCGTCTGTGTTCGTGTTCGCACTGACGGGTGCTCTGGCGGCATCGCGCGCGCAGCTGGACATCGTGGGTTTCCTCTTTTTTGCAGCACTTACCGCGGTTGGCGGAGGCACTGTCCGAGACATTCTATTGGACCGAAATCCGGTCTTTTGGATCGAACAGCCCGAAATACTGATGGTCGCAGCGACAGCGGCAGTCATCGTATTTTTCACCGCTCATCTGATGGAAAGTCGGGCCACCTGGCTCGCGTGGCTTGATGCAGCGGCCTTGGCGATTGCGGTCCCTGCGGGCCTCGCGGTTGCCCTTGCCACGGGTCAATCGGGATTTGTTGCACCCATCGTCGGCGTCCTTACCGGCACCTTCGGAGGACTAATGCGCGACGTCGTCGCCAACGAAGTTCCGATGGTCTTGAGGCAAGGTGAGCTTTATGTCACCGCCGCCTTTGTTGGCGCTTTGGTCGGTTGGATGGTGTCTACACAGCTGGGGGATCTACCCGCCTTGGTCGTAGCTGGAGCAGTTACGTTTTTCTTGCGCGCGGGCTCTCTCGCCTTTGGATGGCGGCTACCCGTCTACCGGTCCAGACCTCCGCGCTAGCGCTTGTTCCGCCGACGACGGGCAACCGCTTCGGATGGGATAAGGATCAAAGCACCCAACGCGCCGACGACAGCGTTCACTCCCGGGCTGCCAAACGAAATCCCGAACATCACCCGTGCCATGAACAAAAGAAAGACGCCGCCGATAGCAATTATTATCGCTTGTACGACACCGTGATGGGTGAAGTCCCATTTCTCTGCCAGATAGGCGGTGACACCGCCAATAATGATCGAACCCCAAAACGAAAAAAACATCGAAGAATGCCTCCGGTCACATCAGGGCAGCTATGTGCCGCCCACATCTCCAGTCTTACCTTCGTGCCTTTTACGTCAAGAAGTCAGGAAGCGGCAAACCGCGTAGTATCTCTTCCGCGTTCATTGGGCGTTTGCCTTGACGCTGCGCTTCCAAGACCTCAATTGCGCCGGTACCACAGGCAACTCTGAAACCTCCTAAGTGATTACCGGGTTCGCCCTGACCATCGACAAGCACACTTCGCAAAATCTTCACGCGTTCATCGCCAACCATGCACCATGCGCCCGGGAACGGAGAGAGTGCGCGGATTTGCCGATCAATTGCCCGAGCATCACGAGACCAATCGATCTTCGCTTCAGACTTATCGATCTTAGCGGCGTAAGTGACGCCATCTTCAGGCTGCGGAACCGAGTCAAAAGCTGAAATGTTGGCGAGCGTTTTGACGATAAGACCAGCACCCATCGTAGCAAGCCGGTCATGGAGATCTCCGGTCGTCTCTGTCTGACCAATTGCGGTTCGTTCAGTCACCAAAACTGGACCGGTGTCCAGCCCGAGTTCCATCGACATAATGGAGATCCCCGTCTCTGGATCACCGGCCATGATCGCCCGATGGATTGGTGCCGCTCCGCGCCATCTTGGCAGGATCGAAGCGTGAATGTTCAAGCACCCGTGGATCGGCGCAGCCAGTATCGGTGCCGGCAAAATGAGCCCATAGGCAACGACAACCGCAGCATCCAAATCAAGATCAGCAAACTTGCCTTGTTCTGTAGCGTCCCGAAGGCTGGCTGGGTGTCTGACCTCCAGACCAAGGTCTTCCGCTATTGTCTGAACCGCGCTCTTGCGATCCTTTTTGCCGCGCCCTGCTGGTCGAGGCGGCTGGGTGTAAACGGCGGCGATCTCGTGCCCTGCCTTGTGCAACGCCTCAAGCGCGGGCACCGAGAACTCGGGTGTTCCCATAAAGGCAATTCTCATCGTTTGATTTTCCTTGCTTTCTTCAGCAGTATCTCACGCTTCATTTTGCTCAGGCGATCAAAGTACATCCGACCGTTCAAATGGTCGATCTGATGCTGAACGGACGTCGCCCATAACCCTTCGAACACTCGTGTAACACCCATCCCTTCAATGTCTGTAAACTCAACAGTGACCGTCGCCGGTCGGGTCACTTTCGCGGAAACAAGCGGCAGGTTGGGAGAGGCTTCATCCCACTGGCTAGTGGCCTCGGAAGCTTTCGTGATCTTTGGGTTTGCAAGTCGGATCACTTGACCGCGTTCTTCGGAACAATCGACTACTGCCAATCTGAGGGGAACACCGATCTGAGGTGCTGCCAGACCGTATCCTGGCATGGCGTCCATGACCTCGATCATCTCATCCCAAATCGCACGAACGTCATTGTTGATTACGCCAACTGGCGCAGCGGGCTCTGTCAGCCGACGGTCCGGCCACATCACAAATGGGCGCCTCACGCGCGCGCCTGCTCTCGCTTAAATTTCATCATCTTGCGCGTGATCATCTGCCGCTTCAAAGGCTTCAGATAGTCAATGAAGAGTTTGCCGTTCAAATGGTCAATCTCGTGCTGGACGCACGTCGCCCAAAGACCGGCAAACCGCTCGCTCTTGGGTTTTCCCTCCAAGTCCAGCCAGGTGACCTCTACTTCGGCGGGTCGTTCAACATCCGCAAACTGCTCCGGGATCGACAAACAACCTTCTTCATACACGTTCAGCTCGTCAGAAGACCATGTAACCTCGGGATTTACCAAGACCATCGGTTGAGGAGCGGCGCTCTCTTCCTTGACACAATCCATCACCAACAACCGCTTGCCCACTCCGATCTGGGGTGCCGCCAGACCAATGCCGGGGGCCTCATACATCGTCTGAAGCATGTCGTCGGCCAACGCGCTCAAGTCCTTGTCGAATACGTCGACAGGAGATGCGACCGACTTGAGACGTGGGTCAGGATGGATGAGGATGGTTCTTGTAGTCATGCCTGTGATCTAAGGCACTGTGGTCACGTGAACAAGACTCGGATTCCTACTTGCAGTCCGATCAATTGGGGCTAGGGTCCGCGTTTCAAGCGCAAGCGCGGAGTCCATGTGATGTCATTCGAGTTTGATACAGCCCCCGAACTCAGAAACCATAACACGTCAAAATACGACAATATCGCCAAGCAATTCGGCTTAGACGATCCAAGCGCAATTGCGATGTGGGTCGCGGATATGGATTTCAAAGCCGCGCCTGCCATCCTTGACGCGTTGCGAGCGGAAGTGGATTGGGGCTACTGCGGCTATTTCGCGGATACCAGCGCAACCGATCTCGCCGTAGCCTCCTGGATGTCTGACCGCCACAATGTGACGATCGATCCTGACGCCGTGCGATATACACACGGCGTGATCAGCGGCTTCGGAGATATCATTGCGACCTACTCTGAACCGGGCGATGGCGTCATTGTTTTTGCGCCAGTGTACCACGCGTTTTACCGGCAGATCAAAGCCATGGGCCGCGAAGTCGTTGAAAGCCGGCTTGTTCTGGAAGACGGCATCTTTCAGATGGACCTTGAAACGTTGGGGAGGTCTCTGAAGGGGCACGAGAAGATCGTCACGCTTTGCTCTCCCCACAACCCCGGCGGACGCATTTGGGCGAAGGAAGAACTGAAGGCAGTTGCCGACTTTTGCGCCGAACACGACCTTTTGCTCATTTCGGACGAGATCCACATGGATCTCACGTTCCCAGGCGCCAGGTTCATTCCGACGCTGGTTGCCGCACCAGAGCACACGGATCGCATCGCTGTGCTGACGGCGGCGTCCAAGTCTTTCAACGTCGCGGGTGCCGAGACGGGCATCGCTATCTATCAGGACCCACAGATGCGCAGGCGTTTGGCTCCGACCATTCTCGACAGGGAAAGCTCCCCTAATCGCTATGGCATGGCAATCATCAAGGCTGCATTCACGCACGGCCACGACTGGATGGATGCGGCACGGTCATACATTGCTGAAAACTTCGCAATCTTTTCTGAGCGCGTGAATACCCTGCCCGGAGTGTCCGTCATGGACATGAATTCGACCTATCTGACGTGGGTCGATTTTCAGGATTTAGGCATGGATAACGCCGAGCTTATGCGGCGTTGCGTTCACGACGCGAAGGTCGTTCCCAGCCCCGGCACACAGTTTGGTCAGGGCGGAAGCGGACACTTACGGTTCAACATCGCGCTTCCGCGTCCGAAGATGCTCGAAGCCCTGGACCGGATTGAGGCCGCTTTCGGGGACGTCCAGTAGGACTCAGTCTTCGTTGATGTCCTTGTCCCAGACTTTCACCTGGCCTTTGTAAACACCCATAAACCGGCGCAGGATCAACCATCCAACGAGCGAAAGCAGGGCAAACGCCATCGCGAGGACCGGCGTGGATCCTGCCAAGCCAGGAACGCCAATCAAAAGCGCCAAGCCAACGCCAGCAGCCCCAACCGCGAACCCAAGCAGGATTTGCGCTGGCAGAAAAATCTCAAAGATCGCCAGCACAATCGCAGCAATAATCCAAGCCCACCAAGTTGATAGCATCAGGCACGACCCCGCAGCATCTTGAACGCATCACCAAAGGCTTCCAGCGCGTTGGCCGGAAGGACCACGGTTGAGCTGGACGGGCTTGCACCAAGCGCATTCAGCGATTCAACCTGCTTTAGCGCAACTTGGTACTGCGCCGCCTCAATGCCGTTGTCCTGAATTGCCTGTGCAACCACACCTGTCGCATAGGCTTCCGCATCCGCCTGAACACGGCGCGCTTTCGCGGCCTGTTCCGCAGCGTAAAGCTCGGCGTCGGCATTCAGTTCGACCGAACGTTTCTCACCTTCGGCCCGCGTGACGGCGGCGCGGCGTTCCCGTTCAGCGTTCAACTGTTGCAGCATGGCATCGCGCGTTGCTTGGTCCAGGTTCACGTCAAGGATTTCAGCGCGCGTCACTTCGATCCCCCAGTTGTCGACAGCGTCTTCAACGGCTTCTTTGATCGTCGCAATCAATGTTGCTCGGTTCGACTGGACCTCATCCAGTTCCATCTTTCCGATTTCGGCACGGACGATCCCCGCAACGGTCGTTGCAATCGCTGCATCAACATCGCGAATTCGGTAAACAGTCTTTTCAGGCTCGGTTATGCGGTAGAACACACTGGTTTCGACTTGCACGAGCACGTTGTCTGCC
>CAZMRS010000200.1:0-5389 GCA_964568435.1 uncultured Boseongicola sp.
TAGGTGATGTCGAGGTTGTTCTTGAGCATTGAGGGGCCAACTTCGATGTTGCCCGACCCCAGCAACGCGATCGCACCGATGAAGATCGCCATCGAACCCGAACCCGGAATGCCAAAGAGCAATGTCGGAACGAGGCCACCACCTTCTTTGGCGTTGTTCGAACTCTCAGGCCCAATAACACCACGGATCTCGCCCGACCCAAACTTAGATTTGTCCTTGGTGGTTTGGACTGAATGCCCGTATGCGATCCAATCCACAACCGAACCGCCAAGTCCGGGGATAACACCAACGATAACTCCGATGATCGAGCAACGGATAGAAAGCCAGATATTCGAGAACCAGTCGCGTACCCCGGTAAGCCAACCGCCTCCCAACGGTTTACGGTCGGAAATGGCGCGGTCTTGCCTCAGAAGCGCGACGATCTCAGGGATCGCGAAAATACCAAGTCCAACTATGACAAGCTTCAGTCCGTCCACGAGGTAAGGCATGTCATAAGTGGCCATGCGCAACTCGCCGGCACTATCGCCTTCTCCTATTGTCCCGATCATCATACCGAGACCCGCGGCCGCAATACCCTTCAAAGCAACGCGGCCCGCGAGAATTCCGACCATCGAAAGGCCGAAGATTGTAATCATCAGGAGTTCTGGTGTCCGAAACTCCAGAACGATTGGGCGCGCAATCAAGATGAACACGGTGAGAAAAGCCGCACCGACGAGCCCGCCAAATAGTGAGGACGAAAAAGCAGCGGACAAAGCACGTGCAGCCTCGCCACGCTTCGCCATCGGAAAGCCGTCAAGGACCGTCGCTTGGGACGCCGAAGACCCCGGAATACCCATTAGCACACTTGCAAAAGTGTCCGAAGTAGGAACAACCGCCACCATGCCGATCATCAAGGCAAGCCCGAGCACCGGGTCCATGCCGAACATGAAGGGCAGAAGCAGCGACAATCCAGCAATTCCGCCGAGGCCAGGGAAGACCCCGATACATAGGCCCATAACGACGCCCAGAACGAGATAACCGAGAACGATTGGTTGTAGGATCAGACCTGCCGCATCCCCAAGCGCGGGGAGCGCAACTGCAACGAAATCCATCGTTTCACCTCCGGCAGAAAAGGGATCCCCGGCCGGAACAGCTCCGGCCGGGGGTCTGTTTTGGCTTTAGTTCAGAGTGACGCCGTAACGTTCGCTGAGCCAATTGATGACAAAGTCTTTGGCTTCGCCGGGAACTTTAGTGGCGCTATCCAGCGCTCCTGTCGCTTCACCACCCGTCATCTGTGGGTAGACGCCGAGACGACCGGAAGAGATCTCGGCAAAGTCTGCGCGCGCTTTGATGTCTTCAAACGCCTTGGTGTAAGTGGCCATAGCGTCAGCAGATGCGCCCGCTGGCAGGAAGACCATCTTTTGTGCTGGGAAACCGGCTACAAAGAACGCCTTCCATGCGTCCCACTGTGTTCCGCTGGTTTCGCAAGACGGAGTTGCATCGCAGACTTCTTTGAAAGTCGGCATGTCCGGGAAAGTTGGGTCGCGGACGATGTTGCCGTCTGCGTCAAGTGCACCCCACGACATCATTGGAACGGCTGAACCGTCGGCAACAAGTGGAGTCACACCACTCAGGTAAGACGAAGAGGTCTGGTAGTCGATGTTGGCTTCGCCACGCTCGAACATAAGTCGACCATCGCCACGGCCTTTGATGCCAAACACTGGCTCAACGTTCAGCCCAAGCATCTCCCAAGCCAGAAGCGGCACAAGGTCAAGACGTGTTGCACCCTGCGAACCATAGATGAAGTCAGTTCCCTGAAGCGCTGTTGCGTCGAGACCGTCCATCATTCCCGCAAGGTCTGGTGGCAAGTACGCGACGCCGCCGGTGCCTGATGCGAGCACAACATTCCAGTCACCATACTCATAGCGGACGCGGGGGTCGCCAAGCAGATATGGAAATTGGGTCGAACCAGACGATCCAAAGATCAAGGTCCCGTCATCGTAAGATTGTTCCTGAAACCAGTTTGCGCCCTTGGTCGAGCCTGCACCCGGCATGAACTTGACGACAACAGTCGGACTACCTGGCAGCGCTTCGCTCAGAAGCGGTGCGTAGAAGTTGGCCCATTTTGCTGAACCGCCAGTTTCAGAGAACGGAATGACCCACTCAACGGTTTTACCTTCAAGATCGATGCCGTGACCGCCAGCGGTCGCTTCGGTTGCTAAGGACGCAGCAGCGGCGGCCACAAGGCCCATTGCTACGCGACGCCTAGTATTAAGTGTCTTCATATTTCCTCCCTTTCCAGCGCTTCCCAAAGCGCTGGTTTGCTAAGGAAACAGGTGATTCCCTGCTTCGCTGCCTCGAATTTGGGCGACGAAGCTTGCATCAACCCTTCAACACGTCAAAAACTTGATGCATGCGGATCGTTCTCGTTGAAGACAATCAAAGCCTCAGGAAAGGCATCACTTATCGGCTGACCGACGACGGCCACGCGGTCGATGCGTTGGAAGACGGTGAGGCCGCAGATGTTTTTCTCCAGCAGGAGGACTGCGATCTGGTGATCCTCGATATCAATTTGCCAGGGAAAGACGGTCTGGAAATCCTGACTAATATGCGCCGCCGCAACGATCCACGACCTGTCATACTTCTGACGGCGCGGTCTACCACTCAGGACCGAGTGGAAGGTCTCGATGCAGGAGCCGACGACTATCTTATAAAGCCATTTGAGATGGAGGAGCTCGCAGCCCGGGTCCGTGCGGTTGCCAGGCGGCGAGACGTAGCACCACGTCGAACGATGTCTTTGGGGAAACTGACGCTGGACGTGGAAACACCGCAGCTCCTTAACGGTGACGCCGCCCTCGACGTGCCGCGACGAGAACTGTCAATGCTTGTCGCGCTTGCTGAAGCCAATGGCACACCGGTTTCAAAAGACGCGCTGCTCGACAAGGTGTATGGGGCCGGTAGCGAAACTGACGACAAAGTTGTTGAGGTTTATGTCTCTCGCTTGCGGAAACGGCTTTCCCAGTTTGGCGTGTTGATCCGTGTACATCGCGGAATTGGCTACGCTCTAACGACGTCAAACTGATGCGGAACGTCCTTTCCCTGCGGGGTCGTTTGACTGCGATCATCCTGGTCCCACTGCTTCTTGTGGCAGCATTTGTCGGCTACTGGCAGTTAACCAATGCGCGCCAGACTGCAACCAATGTCTTTGACAAAAGCTTGCTTGCCGCGGCGTTGGCGGTTGCCAACGATGTGACAATTTCCGGAGGAGATGCGCTGTCTGCGCGAACGCGAGATATCCTTGCTGACACGTCAGGCGGGCAAGTTTTTTACCATGTTTACGCACCCGACGGAGTGATCGTCGCCGGATATGCGACCCCGCCTTCTGGAATCCCTCGCCCCAGTGACGAGGCGGCGGGTCCCAATTACTTTGACGCAACTTATCTGGGCCGCACGGTGCATGGGGTCAGATTGGAAAATCGCACCGAGATCGATGGTTTCGCGGGCGTGTTCACCACGACGGTTTGGCAGGACGCGGCTGTGAGAGAAAACTTCGTTCGCGATCTTCTTAATCGATCGCTTCTGGCCATAGCTGGCTTAATTGCGTCGCTCGCTCTTATCGTTTGGTTTGGCGTACGGGTTGGATTACGCCCTCTGACCGACTTGGAGGCCGCCATTGCAAGCAGAAACAGCGACGAACTTGCACCAATTCAGCGAGCGGTGCCGGTAGAGGTGCGCGGCATTGTCAAAACTCTCAACCGACTCTTCGGTCAGGTAACGCGATCAATGACCGCTCAATCAGAGTTCATCTCGAATGCTGCTCATCAACTCAAGAATCCCATCGCGGGAGTACTTGCGCTGGCCGAAGCCGTCGAATCTGCGCCCAATTACGATGAAGCAAAGAAACGCTCACAGGATCTGCTGGACGCTGCACGCGAAACCGCCGGATTAAGCCAGCAACTTCTTCTGCTTGAAAGGGCTAAGACGATCAGTCCCGCATCAGCCATGCAGCCATTCGACTTGGACCAGGCATACGGACAATGGTCTCACGAATTTTCCGGCCAGCGCACCGACAGGGTCACGATAGCGTTCGAAAAAACGAAGGATCTCGGACAAGTCGTTGCAGATGAGACCATGCTGCGTGAAGCGCTGAAGAACCTTATCGACAATGCGCTGCTACATGGAGGTCGTAGCCTGTCGCAAGTTGCAGTCAAATGTGACCGGTTCGGCAAATCCATCAGCTTAGTCGTTTCTGATGATGGCATGGGTATGACCAATGAACAAATGAGCGAGGCCCTCAAACGATTCAGTGCAGCCGCCCCAACTTCTGGGAGTGGATTAGGTGTCTCTATTGTTGAAGCAATCGTGAAAGGTCACAACGGCTCTATGGAAATTCACTCAGACCAACCGGGCCTTCGCGTGAAACTTATCTTACCGATTGGGACACCTGCGCAATGAAGATCGCGCTGAGGGCTGTGCGTGTCCGCCGATAATCAACAAACCTGCAAGTGCAAAGTTAACGCATCGCTTGTGCCAAAGTCAGGTGAACTACCCCGGATCTCTTGCAGTTTCTGGTAATGTAAGACTGGCCTGAACCGATTCACGAAGCACGAGTCTCGCATTCGGCATGTCGTTCTCTTCAATCTTCTTGTGTGCCTCTTCTGTATCGAAACCAAACTCTGACCAACGCGCTGAAAGCCGCTTTCGAAGGATTTCACTGTCAACGTTGAGAAAAACCGAAAACGCCCAATAAGACTGGAGCTCGCGCCATCCTGGGAGGTCGAGGAGAAGGTAATTCCCCTCAACGACAATTATCTCCACAGATTTATCGATCACGACTGCACTTCCAATCGACGCATCCAAAGCCCGGTCAAAACGCGGGATTATCACCTCTTCATATTTTTGGAGGCGCTCAAGAATCGCGGAAAAGCCTGCGAGATCGAATGTCTCTGGAGCGCCTTTCCGCGAACGTAAGCCCCGGGAGTCCAGAATTTCATTGTCGAGGTGAAACCCATCCATGCCAAGTAATCCAGCATGCTGTCCCTGGCTGTTCAGCTTCTCACACAGCGCAGCGGCGAGCGTTGACTTTCCCGAACCAGGAGGACCGGCAACCGCAACGAAAGTCCGGTGGCCTGAGCTTGGCAGGGCTATTACCCGCTCTGCAATACGGGCAACGATGTCAGTGTCGGCCGCCATGTGAGTCTATGCAGCGACCTGATCTGGCTCTTTCGCGCCCGTCATAAACGCAACGGCATCCGACATCGAATAATCCTTAGGATCGATGATTGTGAGTCTCTTACCAAGTCGGTGGATGTGAATCCGATCGGCAACCTCGAAGACGTGCGGCATATTATGGCTGATCAGGATGATCGGAATACCACGGGATTTCACATCCTGAATAAGTTCAAGGACC
>CAZMRS010000201.1:0-5299 GCA_964568435.1 uncultured Boseongicola sp.
CTGGTCGCGTCAATTAATGGCGGAGGAGGTGGGATTCGAACCCACGGTAGACTTTCACCTACGTCGGTTTTCAAGACCGGTGCATTCAACCACTCTGCCACTCCTCCGACAGCGCCCGTCATAGGCATCTCAATCTGATTCTGAAACCCCCACAGATCGGGGTACTCAAGATTTATCTTGGCGAGCACATGCCGATAAAGCAGTCTCAATGCTTTTCACCTGAGCCGCTTGGTTGTACAGTCTGTAATAATTGGCCCGAAACGTGGTCAAACGAGGTAGTTCAGAGCGTGTCCCGACGCCAAGGCGTCAGGAGCAGGAGCAGGCGGAATGACAATGAAATCAACAAGAGCTGTCCCCCTATTGGTGGTCGCATCGCTAGGACTTGCAGCCTGCGAAGAAGGGCAGTTGCAGACTGCTCCGACAGACGGCGCAGCCGCAGTCGCGCCCGCAGAGCCTCGAGTGGAAATCCAGGAAGTTGAGCGCGCTGATATCTTCTCTACGAGCGAGCTCGCCCTCTGGGACGGCCGCCCGTCTCTTGGCGGCCTCTGGGTTGCACATCCGGATGTCACCGATCCCGAGCGCGTTCTGATCCGCAACACCACCAACGGACGAACAACGTTCGGTGCCCTCTTCCGGCGCGAAAGGAACAATCCAGGTCCGCGCATTCAGGTCTCGTCAGACGCCGCCGCTGAATTGGGGATACTCGCAGGACAGCCAACCGAACTGGATATTGTCGTCATCCGGCGCGAAGAAGTGGTCATTGAACCCGAACCGCTTCCGGTCGCTGAACCGGAAGACCTGCCTGAAGCCGAAGACCTTCCCGAAGATGAGGACGCAACTGAAGCACTCGCAGCAACTGACGACGAAACCACCACGGAAGAAGAGCCTCCCAAGCGACAAGGCTTCTTCGCGCGCCTTTTCGGAGGCGGAGCAGCCGCTGACGAAACTGCCGAAGACGGTGCCGATGAAGTCAGCGACGATGCATCAGCCCCAGACGTGGAAATCGCCCCCCTCGACCCGATCACAACTTCCGCGGCCGCAGCCATCGACGCAGCCGAAGCCTCCGCAAGCGCGCCAAGCAATGTAAGGCCGGTTGCGCGAACCTCTGTCGCAGCTGTTCCAGCCCCTGCCCCAACGCCAGAGCCCGAGCCGGAACCAGAACCCGTTGTCGTCGCCGCACCCGAGCCAGAACCAGCGCCTGCTCCCACACCGGCCCCGCAAAGCCTGAACAACCCGTTCGTTCAGGTCGGCCTCTTCAGCGTCGAAGCCAACGCCAGCGCCGCCGCATCAAGCCTGAGGCAAGGCGGCATCGTGCCAACAGTCGTTCCTGGCACAAACGCCAACGGTACGTTCTGGCGCGTCCTCGTAGGCCCAATGACCAGCCCCGACGATCAAGCCGAAATCTTGGGCCAGGTGAAAGCACTCGGATACGCCGACGCTTTCCTGGTCTCGAACTGATGTAACTCATAAAAAAAACCGGAGGTCCCCCAAAATGCTCCGCCGTCTCGCTACACTCGCCCTTGTCGTCACAACCGCATGCGCCGCTGTCGTGCCTCGCACGGCCGAAGCCGCCTTTGAGACACGGGCAACCGCCGCCTACCTTTACGACGTGACGACGGACACAGTGCTCTTCGAAAAGAACGCAGACGTTCCTTTGCCGCCCGCATCCATGTCCAAGCTTATGACGCTTTATATGCTGTTCGAAGCCCTGCGCGATGGCCGGGTCACGCTTGAAACCACCTTTGGCGTCTCAACCAAAGCACGCCAGATGGGCGGCTCGACCATGTTCCTCGACGAAACAGACCGGCCAACGGTAGAAAGCCTTATCAAGGGCATAATTGTGCAATCGGGCAACGATGCCTGCGTCGTCGTCGCAGAAGGCCTCGCAGGAAGCGAAGACGCCTTTGCACGCCAAATGAACGCCCGCGCGCCAGAAATCGGTCTGACAAACTCGACATTTGCCAATGCCTCCGGTTGGCCAAATCCGAACCACCGGATGTCCATGAAAGACCTCGGGGTCCTCGCAACTCGACTTATCGAAGATTTCCCGGAGTATTACGGCTACTTCGCATTGGAGGAATACGACTTCGACGGCCGTTCCCCCTCCAACCGCTTCAACCGCAACCCAGTACTTGGTCTTGGCCTCGGCGCAGACGGCCTCAAAACGGGACATACCGAAGAAGCAGGCTATGGGCTTGTCGGCTCGGCACTCCAAGGCGACCGACGTATCGTGTTCGTCTTCTCTGGGCTTGAAAGCGAGGTCGAACGCCGTCAGGAAGCCGAAAGCTTCATCAACTGGGGCTTCCGCCAATTTCTTTCACGCGACGTTGCCAAAAAAGGCGATACAATCACCCAGGCGCCCGTGTGGCTTGGCAGTCAACAGCAAATCAACCTCATCACCGATAGCGACATTCGTCTCCTGGTGCCCGCCATCGGCCAGGATACACTCGAAACTCGGGTCGAATACAAAACGCCCCTTGAAGCCCCCGTCACAGCCGGGTCTCAGGTCGGTGAACTGGTCATCACCGCCCGCGACATGCCCGAAAAGCGGCTGCCGCTGGTCACTGATCGCGACGTTGAGTACGGCGGGTTTGTCCCACGCATCCGCGCATCTTCCCTAAAGCTGTTTGACTTGGGGATGAGGCAGGTGCAAAGCCTGCTGGAATGACGATCGGTACATTTATTACCTTTGAAGGCATCGACGGTTCGGGCAAATCCACACAAGCCCGACGCCTGCACGCGCATCTCACGACGCAAGGCGTTGACGCCATCCTGACGCGCGAACCCGGTGGGGCACCAGGAGCCGAGGATATCCGCCGCCTGCTTGTCGAAGGCGACCCGGACCGCTGGTCACCAGAGACCGAGATTCTGCTCTTCACCGCCGCGCGTCGCGACCATCTCGAACGCACCATCGAACCCGCAATAGCTGCTGGAAAGACCGTCATCTCTGATCGCTTCGCCGATTCAACGCGCGTCTACCAGGGAGCCGCGCGCGGCGACCTACGCAGTCTCGTGGACAGGCTCCACGATGCGGTCATTGCACGTGAGCCCGACATCACGATCATCATCGACATGGACCCTGACGCGGCCCTCGCCCGGGGCCTCGCACGAAACTCCGGCGAAGATCGTTTCGAAGACATGGGCGCTGCATTCCAGCACAAACTCCGTGACGGTTTCCTCACCCTTGCCAAAGCAAACCCGGACCGCTGTCACGTCATCAACGGCAACCAATCTGAAGACGATGTGGCGCAGGACGTCGCCGCACTTTGGCAGAAACTGACGACATGACCGGCGAAGATCTCCCCGAAGCCGACCGGGCCGACGGTGCACCACACCCGCGTGAAACACTGCAACTCTTCGGCCAGCAAGCCGCAGAAGATCGACTTCTTGAAGCTCTCAACTCCGGTCGGATGCACCACGCGTGGCTTATCACTGGCCCCAAAGGCGTGGGCAAAGCCACGCTCGCCTGGCGTCTCGCGCGGCACCTGATCGCCACACCCATCGAGACCGCCGACGCAGGGCTCTTCGGCGATGCTCCGCCCCCGGCTGACACGCTTACAATCTCCCCGGACCACCCGGTCTCGCACCGTATTGCTGCGCTCTCAGAACCCGGGCTCCTGCTCATCCGCCGCGCATGGGACCACGACAGAAAACGCCTCAAGACCCAAATCACCGTGGATGAGGTCCGCAAACTTTCCAGCTTCTTCGGTCTGTCCTCCACGGACGGAGGCCGACGCGTCGTCATTGTCGATAGCGTCGACGACATGAACCCATCAGCAGCCAACGCGCTCCTGAAAGTCCTCGAAGAGCCACCGAAGAACGCCGTCCTCCTCCTGATAAGCCACGCACCCGCTCGGCTTCTGCCAACGATACGCTCTCGCTGTCGCGACATTCGGCTGCCAGCGTTGGACGATGCGGCACTTAAAGCCGCCCTCGATGCGGCAGGCTACCCCGATGCTGATCCGCAACTCAGCGCACTGTCTGGCGGCTCGGTCGGCACCGCGATCCGATTAATCTCGCAGAATGGCCCGGAATTGTACGATCAAATCCTGCAACTCCTCGCCACAACCCCCAGCCTTGACCGTGCAGCCGCAAGAAAGTTCGCCGAACACATCACAGCCCGCGGACAAGAAGAACGCCTGACCGTCGCGCTCGATCTCCTCAACCTTGCTCTGTCGCGGATGACGCGCCACGGCACAGGTATCCCAGCTGCCAGCGCCGCCTCCAACGAGGCCGAGGTTTTCAACCGGCTTTCACCCAACCCCCACGCGGCGCGCCGTTGGGCGACGCTCCAACAAGAGCTTTCGCAACGCATCGGTCATGGGCGGGCAGTCAATGTGGATGCACAAAGCCTCATCCTCGACAGCCTTCTGAAAATCAACGAAACCGCAGGCGCAACCGCTTGACCCCTCAAGGCAAAGCGCCGATATCCGCCCCATGACGACGCCCAGTCCAGACATCCCGCTCACCGACAGCCATTGCCACCTCGACTTCCCTCAGTTTGAAGGCGAAATCGATGACCTTCTGTCGCGAGCGGCCGACCGTGGCATCCACCGCTTGGTCACAATCTGCACCAAACTCCGCGCCCTGCCCCCAGTTCAACACCTGGCCGAAACCCACACCCCCATCTTCTTCGCCGCGGGCACACACCCCATGTCCGCCGCCGACGAGCCACTGGTCACAGTCGATGACCTCCTCCAAGTGGCCGCGCACCCTAAATGCGTCGGCATAGGCGAAACCGGTCTCGACTATCACTACACAGCTGACAGCAAAGACATTCAGCAACAGTCCTTGCGTGTTCATATCGAGGCTGCACGCCTAACGGGCCTGCCGCTCATCATTCACGCCCGCGACGCCGACGACGACATGGCCCGCATCCTCACCGAAGAACACGCCAAAGGCGCTTACACTTGCGTCATGCATTGCTTCTCGTCTGGTGCAGCCCTCGCCCAAGCGGCGCTCAACCTCGGCTTCTACCTCTCCATGTCCGGCATTGCCGCCTTTCCCAAAAGCCAAGAGCTCCGCGATATCTTCGCCGCAGCCCCCGCCGACCGCATCCTCGTAGAAACCGACGCGCCCTATCTCGCCCCGCCCCCCAATCGGGGCAAACGCAACGAACCAAGTTATGTTGCCGACACCGCCATTATCGGCGCGCAAGTCTACGACATGGACTACTCAGACTTCGCCGCTCAAACCGAAGCCAACTTTGCCCGCCTTTTCACCAAAGCCGCAGAGTGGAGCCCGGCTTAGGCACCACGCCCCTTGCAACCTCGTCATTTGAGGGGCAAGAGAACCCAAT
>CAZMRS010000202.1:0-5293 GCA_964568435.1 uncultured Boseongicola sp.
TGGTTCCCCGTTATCGGTGTAGTGCTGCACGGCTCGGGCGCGGTCCCATACTTCGGTGCGCACCGCATCACGGCTGTTTATGATGTCTTTCATCCGCGCTTCGATGCGGCCCAAATCCTCGGGGGTGAAGGGCTCGGCGCGGTCAAAGTCGTAATACCAGCCGTTCTCGATCACTGGCCCGATGGTCCGGTTCACGTCGTGCCAAATCTCTTGAACGGCGCGCGCCATGATGTGAGCAAGGTCGTGGCGGATCAGTTCCAGCGCCTGGGCATCATCCTTCATGGTGTGAATGGCAATTTCGGCATCTGCACTGATCGGCCACTGAAGGTCATAATGCGCACCATCAACGGTTGCGCTGACCGCTTTCTTGCCAAGCGAGGTGGAAATATCTGCGGCAACGTCTGCTGCGGTTACACCAGCTTCGTAGCTGCGTGCATTGCCATCAGGAAAAGTCAGGGAAATCTGGGCCATTGGCCTTAGCTCCTCGTCAGTTTGGCGCCCACGGAACGCCCGGTTGCGGGTTATGTGTTCTTCGCATTTGGCGTGGCACCGCCGGAAAGTCAACAGAGGGCGATCCAAGTCCTTGCATCGTGATGCCGATACGCTAGCGTCTGGCCGGAAAGGGAGGCAGGTCATGGCAGACGGGTTTCATAAAAGCGGTGTTCGTGAGCTTGCGTATTCGCAGACATTTGGCGATGGACCCGGCGTTGTTTTCCTGGGTGGGCTGCGCTCCGACAAGGAAGGTACGAAAGCCATTTATCTTGAGGAATGGGCACAGGCTCGCGGGCGTGCATTTCTTCGTTTTGACTACTCGGGCCATGGTCAGTCTTCAGGCACATTCGAAGAAGGGGCCATTGGTGACTGGTTTGAAGATGCGGTTGCCATCATTGATGCATTGACCGAGGGGCCTCAGATCCTCGTTGGGTCTTCGATGGGCGGTTGGGTCAGCCTTTTGATCGCGCGCGAGCGACCCGATCTCGTGGCGGGTCTGGTGACGATCGCGGCTGCACCTGATTTTACAGAAGACGGGATGTGGGCCAGTTTCGACGCCGAGCAGCGCGCCGCGCTTGAGACTGAGGGATTTGTTGCTTTGCCGTCGGAGTACTCGGAAGGACCTTACATCATTTCGAAGCGGCTGATCGAGGAGGGCCGCACTCGGCTGGTCTTGCGCGACCCGTTGCAACTCCCGTTTCCAACGCGGTTCCTGCAGGGCACCGCCGATGCGGACGTCGACGTTTCCGTTGCCTACCGATTGTTGGAGCACGCAGAAAGCGCCGACATGCGTCTGACTATTGTCAAAGGTGCGGATCATCGGTTCTCGTCACCTGATTGTCTGGCGATGATTGTTCATGCTGTGGACGACGTTTCCGAGAGGGTCTGACCGCTAGTCTTTCACCTCATAAGGCAGAGTTTGCCGTTGATTGTGGTCGATCTGCAGCGTGCGCTCGAGCGGTGGAAGTGAGCGTTGGTGGCAGTTCGTTCGCGGGCAAATACGGCAGGAAATTCCAATTTCCTCAAATGCCGAGGAGTCCGACGTATCGAGGCCATCTGAATACACAAAGTCGGACGCATGGCTGATTTCGCAACCCAGTCCGATCGCATAGCGCTGAACGGGGGCCCGCCATGCTCCGCCGCCGTGAGTGACATCTCTTGCAAGGCAGAGGTAGCGGACTCCATCGGGTGTCTCTGCCAATTGTCGACGGAACTGGCCAGGCGTTTCGAAGGCGGAGTGGACATTCCAAAGCGGGCAGGCCCCGCCGTAGCGGGCGAATTGCAGCCGTGTTGCTGAGTGTCGTTTGGTAATGGTGCCTGCCTGATCGACGCGCACGAAAAAGACTGGGACGCCTTTTGCTCCTGGGCGGTGAAGCGTTGATAGGCGGTGGCAGACTTGTTCAAGCGATGCGCCGAATTCGTGTGCCAGAACCTCGATGTCATGGCGGGTCTCTTTCGCGCGCGAAATGAACTGTGCGTAGGGCATCAGAGAGGCGCCGGCGAAATAGTTCGCGAGACCAATCTTTGCGATGTCCCGTGCCTGTTCCGATTGAAAGCGCGCAAGATCGAGCGTGGCTTCCAGCAAATCATCTTTTGTGATCAGAGCGATTTGGTGGAGTGCTTGGAACCGTCGCGTCGGAAGCGGCGCAGAAGACGAAAGTGTCAGCGTCTTGGATGCCGGATCATACCTGCGCATCGCACGATCATTCGTGACCAACCGCAAGCTGATCCCAAGGTCAGACAGCGTATCTGAAAGCGCCGCATCCGTCTTTTTGTCGGCCACGAAGCGCTCGGCAGCGCGATCAACTGCGTCAATGTAATTGTCGCAGTAATGAAAGAAGTCGCGCACCTCTTCCCAAGGAGACGTACCCGGGCGCACATCGCCTTGATCTATTGCTTCGTCGAGGGAGGCGAAACGCTCATTCGTTTGCATATAGGCCTGATGAAGCGCGAGGAACGCCCGACCAACTGCCGGAGCATTGGTTGCGACAAGACGCAGATCGAGGAGTGGTGGGGTCAGGTCGGCGAAGAGAGGGTCGGCCAGGGCCTCCCGCAAATCAGTCACCATCCTTTCGCCGTCTCCAATGGCAAGTTCACTGACGTCAAACCCGAACTCCTGCACCAGCGCAAGGATCACCGCCGAGCTGATTGGTCGGTGATTGTTTTCCATTTGGTTCAAGTAAGGCAGCGAAATGGAGAGCTTCTCGGCAAAGGCCTTTTGCGTAAGCCCGAGCCGTGTTCGCGTTTCGCGGAGTTTGGCTCCGGCGTAAAGTTTCTGGACGCTCATAAAAGGCCTCGAGTTTGCATCTTTGCAAACACGTTGAACCGATTTTGTTAATCGGACAAGGGATCGGTCACTGCAATTCGCTTTTCGCGTGCAACAACGAAACGAATTGAGACGTATCCAAGCACGGCGGACAGGGCCATGATTATCAAAAGCGGCGTGTCGGTTTCTCCCCAACTAAGTGAAACACCGGCCAACGCGGACAGTGCCGCACCGCCGCCGATCAGGATCGAACTGCCCAAGCCGGACGCAGTACCCGCCAAATGTGGCCGTACGGAGAGCATTCCCGCGCTCGCATTGGGCATCACGAGTCCATTTCCGAGCCCGACAAAGGTGCAGAGGCCGAAAAAACTGTAAGCCGTTCCGTATCCAGCCGCACTGATGAGAAGTGCCAACACCATGCCAAACGACGTGATGAGGGTGCCGACTTGGATCATAGAGTTGATCCCAAACCTGACCGAGAAGCGCCCTGAAATAAAGTTGCCAGTGGCATAGCCGATAGCCGGAGCGCCAAAGCCGATTCCGGCCCAGAAAGCGTTCATTCCATAAACGTCACTTGCGACCAGCGGGGCACCGCCAAGAAATGCGAAAAATGCACCGCTGGCGAAGGCTGCGGCGAAGACGTATCCCCAAAAGCGTCGGGAGGCGAGCAGTTCGGGGTACTCTTTGACTTGTGCGCTGAATGAGCGCCCTTCACCAGACGCGGTTTCACCTTGATCGAAGAAGCACAGCGCGAGGATGCCCAAGCCGGATGCAATGAGAAAAACAAAGGTTGCCTGCCATCCAAAAGCTTGATCGAGCGCGCCACCAATCATCGGGGCCACCATTGGGACAAGGGCCATACCCATTGTCACATATCCGATCATTGAAGCTGCTTCGTTTTGCGGGACCAGGTCGCGAATGATGGCCCGCGACAGCACCAGTCCAACGGCGACCGCCCCTTGCATCATACGGAAAGCCAAGAAGACTTCGATCGACGGGGCCAGCATGCATCCAAACGACGCCACAACGAAAATCACAAAGCAGATCAGCGTTACATTTCGACGACCAAAACGGTCACTGAACGGACCGATTATGAGCTGAATAACCGCGGTAGCAGCCAGATAAAGCGACACTGACAGCTGCATCACCCCGTAAGTGGTGTCGAAATATTCCGTCATCCTTGGCAGCGACGGAAGGAAGGCGGCCATATTCATGGCGCCAACCCCGGCCATCAATACAAGCGTGATGATATGGGGTGGTGTGGAACGGTCCAGAAACCGGACCTTAGTTTTCAGTGGCATCAGCGACTACTAGCCCTGTCGGCAGTCAGTGTCTATTGCGCAAAAACTCACAGTGATTACGCGGTTAGCAGATTTGCAGAATTTCGAGTATTCTGGCGTAGAAATTTGCAAATTTGCGATGTTTTGCTTTTGGATTCTGTGACAAAACGGTAGCCAACATCAACGCCATTAGGGGGGGATTCCATGTCTGATATTCTTGCTGAACTCGAAGAGCGTCGCGCGGCGGCACGTGCTGGCGGAGGCGAGCGTCGCGTTGAGGCTCAACACGGTAAGGGCAAGTTGACGGCGCGGGAGCGCATTGAGCTTTTGCTGGACGAGGGTTCGTTCGAAGAATTCGACATGTTTGTTACCCACCGGACAACTGATTTCGGAATGGCAGCAAGCAAACCTGCCGGCGACGGCGTCGTGACAGGCTGGGGCACGGTTAACGGACGTCAAGTCTACGTCTTCTCACAGGACTTCACTGTGTTCGGCGGTTCATTGTCGGAAACCCATGCGCAAAAGATCTGCAAGATTATGGATATGGCGATGCAGAACGGCGCGCCGATCGTGGGGATCAATGACTCAGGCGGTGCGCGCATTCAGGAAGGTGTTGCCAGCCTGGCGGGTTACGCCGAGGTGTTTCAACGGAATGTGCTCGCCTCTGGGGTCGTCCCGCAAATCTCACTGATCATGGGCCCATGTGCGGGCGGCGCCGTGTATTCACCCGCGATGTGAAAGACAGCTCGTACATGTTTGTCACCGGTCCTGATGTTGTGAAGACTGTTACCAACGAGGTTGTCACGGCTGAGGAGTTGGGCGGCGCTTCGACCCACACGCGCAAAAGCTCTGTCGCCGACGCTGCGTTCAAGGACGATGTGGCGACGTTGATGGAAACGCGTCGGTTGATCGATTTCCTGCCTTCTTCAAACCTTGAGAAACCTCCTGTCCGTCCGTTCTTCGATGATCCGAACCGGATTGAAGAGAGCCTCGACACACTGATCCCGACAAACCCAAACCAGCCCTACGACATGAAAGAGCTGATCCTGAAGATCGCCGACGAGGGTGACTTTTTCGAAATCCAGGAAGAGTTTGCTGGCAACATCATCACCGGATTTATGCGTCTTGAAGGCTCGACGGTGGGCGTGGTCGCCAACCAGCCGATGGTCTTGGCCGGTGTTCTCGACATCGCGTCAAGCCGCAAGGCCGCGCGGTTTGTTCGGTTTTGCGATGCGTTTGATATCCCGATCCTGAC
>CAZMRS010000203.1:0-5275 GCA_964568435.1 uncultured Boseongicola sp.
AACCAGCAGCGGAAGAAGTAACTGCAGAAGAAGTGCCAGAAGCAGTTGAAGTCGTTCACGAGATTTCACAGCCCGATTTTCAGAAGGCTGCCCCTTTACAGGCCGTTGCGGCTGATCCGGTGGTCTTGACCCGTGTGCCATTGCATCCAATCGCTCCGGAGTTTGCCGCAGCACCTGAAAGAGCCTCTTTCGATGCTCCGAAACTGGCACAACCCGAGGCTGACCTAGCCCACAAGACGAAATTGGCAGCGCTTAGTGCGGTTTCTCTACCCGACTCACCGCAGGCCGTCGACTGGCCCGTCAATGAGCCAAAACCGTTCTTGAGCGAAACTGCGCCTCCGAAAGTGCCGGACTTTGCGGTTGCCGAGGCTCCAAGGCCCGTAGAGCGCCCCGTTCGCAGAGTCCCGGGCCCAGCTTTGGTTGCCCGCGGCACAGGCTCGGGTATTGTGGCTGGACAACTTGGGACATCTTCCGGTTCTGCGCCGGTATCGGCGGCGCTTGCGCAGGCCGCACAGGCGGAATGGGCTGGAAAGATACAGTCGCGCATCGCGCGACATCAACGCTATCCACGCGGAGCCCGCGGTGAGGGTCGCGTAAGGTTGCGGATGACCATTGGAACGGATGGAAGGTTGGGCAATATCGTCGTTGATCGCTCTAGCGGGTCGGCCAATTTCGACCGCGCGGCACTAAGGGCTGCTGAGGCCGCGGCACCATTTCCAGCGGCTCCGAGCACATTGAACAAGTCTGCCTATGTTTTTGCGCAGTGGGTGTCTTTCGCGCGCTAGGACCGTTTCGGGCGCGGACCAAATAGATACCAGGCGGCATAGCCTAGCAGCGGCACCAGCAAAACGACGGTCCAAACCAGAAGCTTCGTGAGACCGGGGCGTGCCTCCAGCACCCGCATCCAAGCCTTGATGTTTATTGCCCAAAGGATCAGAAGAACTATTCCGCTGTACTGGATCACGTGTTTGTCCTCATGGTCTTTGCACATTACTTCAGACGCGTTTGACGTGAATAACCGCTGGCGCTCAAGAGTGTAACCCGCAACTTGCGATTGCCCTTTCTCAGACGTCAGCCAGTGCTTAGGTTCTGCGTTCTTTCTCGAATTCCCAGGCGCGTTTGTGAGCAGCGAGCGCCTTTTTCAGATCACCCAGTTTTTCGTGGATGTCAGCCAAGGAAAGTGCGAAGTCTCGCTCCCACAGTGGGTAGTTCATTTTGGCTGCGATCTCGGCACCGTAACGGTTCAGATCGAGCGCGCGATCCAAATTTTCTCGCGCGCATTCAAGTTGTGCGTATTGATTGATGATCTGGCATTGGGCGCGGAAGTCATCGTCTTCGATCGCCAGATCAAGTCCGGCGACAAACGCGACTTCGGCCTCGTCCAGTTTGCCAAGCGCAACGTAACACGCACCAATGACCTCTTGCGCGTATGGCATAATGACTTGGTTGCTGTGGCGTTCGCACAGTTCTATCGAGGTTTCCGCGTGTGCGAGACCTTTTTTCGCTGAACCGTCGCTTAGCAGCCAACGGGCGACATTGTGCTCGATGCGCGCCAGTTCCGTGCCAAATGCCATGTCGCGTGCGCGTCCGAGCGTAAGGCCCGCGCGCGAGCGGTCGCCTTTGTAACGCTGGATCGTGGCGCAGGTCGCCAAAAGATCAATGTAGGCGGAGGCATTCACGTCGGGGTTGGCGATACTTAGACCGCGCTCGGTTGCGCAACTCGCCAGATCAAGGCGATTGCGGCTGTAGTAGATCACGCCAAGGATTGAATAGGTGTGGGCCCGGGCATCCTGATGGTCAGCTTCGGGCAGACAAGACTCCGCCTCGATGCAATTTTCGAGCGAAACATCAAACTCCCCGCGCCATTTCGCTTGCCAACCCAACGTGACAAGCGCGTATCCGCGAGGAATTGACAGGCGATTTTTGGGACACTCTCCGGAGCAGGCTAAAGCGGCAAGGGCATAGCTTTCACTTTTCTGGCGCGATGACCAACGTGTTGACCAAGCGATATTGTTCAAAAGGGTCGGATCACCCTTTGGAAGTGAAAACTTGTTGCTGTCTTTTAAAGGTTCCACGTGCTGCTGGCCAGTGATCTCAGGTAATGTGAGCGGTTCTCATTGCCCACAACCGAATGGATTAGGGGCATTGGCAAGAGTTACCTAACGTAAAATCGTATGTAACGGATATTTGAGGCTGTTTGGACCTGACGCTACCGGTCAATGTTTGACGCAAACAGACGCGCGCGCGGGCGTATCCCGGAGACACTTCGGCTGAAAGACAGGGAGAGTAACTATGAAGGTTGGGTTCATTGGTTTGGGAAATGTTGGGGGTAAACTCGCCGGCTCGCTTTTGCGAAACGGGTTTGACCTGACCGTTCACGACCTTGATAAGTCCGCTGCCGAAAGGTTTCTGGACGACGGTGCTCATTGGGCGGAAACGCCAGAGCGTCTGGCGGAGAGCTCCGACCTTGTAATCACTTGTCTGCCTTCGCCCGCGGCCTGCTCGGCAGTGATGGAAGGGGAGCAAGGGCTTTTGCAGGCGCTCGGCCCCGGCAAGATATGGGCGGAGATGTCCACGACCGACGCAAGTGAGATGGCGCGTCTTGCCGAACGCGTCATAGCGACGGGCGCGGCGGCAATCGAATGCCCGGTCTCCGGGGGATGTCACCGCGCCGCGACAGGTAATATTTCTATATTCGCTGGTGCCGATCGGGACACATTTGAGCGCATGCTGCCGGTGCTGACAACACTTGGGCGGCGCGTGCTTCACACAGGGCCGATCGGCAGTGCCTCGACGCTTAAAGTCATGACGAACTATCTGGCAACGGCCAACCTGCTGACGGTTTGCGAGGCTCTCGTGACGATGAAGGCTGCGGGGTTGGACCTTGCAACAACCTACGAGGCAATCCGCATTTCAAGTGGGACGTCCTTTGTTCATGAGACAGAAGGTCAGGTAATCCTGAATGGATCGCGAACCATCGATTTCACAATGGACCTTGTTCTGAAGGATATCGGCTTGTTTCAGAAGATCGCCGAGGACGCTGACGTGCCTTTGGAGATCTCTCCGTTAATGATCGACATCTTCAAGGACGGGCTAAAACGCTATGGCGCGCGTGCTCAATCGGACGACATCATCCGGCGTCTTGAAGACGCAACGGGGCTGGATATCACAGCACCCGGTTTCCCGGCGGAAATGGTGGACGATGAGCCTGAAGAGCCCGGCTATGAGGTCAAGGTTGCCGGCGCTGGTTAGCGCGGGCCGCATCAGCTAAGCTTGCGCCATGGCAGATGAACCGGATCTCGACAGCGCCTACGCGCTTGAAACGCCCGACGACAACCGTCAGCTCTATCGCGCATGGGCCGAAAGTTATGACGCGGACTTCGTCGCGGGAAAAGGCTTTCGGTTTCCGCAACTAATTGCGCAAACCTATTTGGACGCTGGCGGCACCTGGCCTTGTCTTGATGTCGGGTGCGGTACGGGTGCAGTCGCGAGGATGTTGCCGGATGATGCAACCATTGACGGGATTGATCTGTCCCCAGAAATGTTGGCGGTTGCACAACGCGGGGGCCGATATCGCGAACTTATCGAGGCTAACTTGATGGACAATCTGGTGTTGCCATCGGCCAAATATGCTGGGCTTGTGAGCTCGGGCACGTTCACTCATGGGCACGTCGACGCGTCACCATTGCCCGCGCTTGTCGATGCTTTGGCATCGGACGGCGTAGCCGCACTGTCGATCAAGCCCGAAATTTGGGAGAGCCACGGTTTTTCCGAAACCTTCGAGAGTTTGCGCAACGACGGGCTGATCGCGGCAATGCAGCTGCGTGAGGACTTGGTGTACGCTAGTGCGGAGGTTGCACCGGACGGGCATGCGGATGACACTGGGTTTATTGTCAGTTTTCAGAAACTCTAGTTCACGTGTCTCGGGTCATACTTTTCAACAAGCCATTTGGCGTGCTGTCCCAGTTCACGGATGCAAAGTCGCCAACCGCACGAAGGACACTTTCTGAGTTTGGCTTGCCGCCTGGCGTTTACGCGGCTGGGCGTTTGGATCGCGACAGCGAGGGCCTTTTGGTTCTGACGGACGATGGACGGCGGCAAGCACGGATCGCGTCGCCAAAGGCAAAAACGCAGAAAACGTATTTGGTTCAGGTTGAGGGCGATCCCACGACCGAGGACTTAGAGCCGCTTCGCCGTGGTGTGACATTGAAAGATGGGCCGACGCGTCCGGCTAAGGTGTCGCTGATCGATCCCCCTGCCCTTTGGGAGCGCGATCCGCCTGTTCGGTTCCGCAAGACGGTGCCGGACCGGTGGCTGCGGATTTCGATTACCGAGGGGCGTAACCGGCAAGTGCGACGGATGACGGCACATGTCGGATTTCCGACGCTCAGGCTGGTGCGGTGGAGTGTTGCGGATTGGAATGTTGAGGGCTTGGCGCCGGGGGAATGGCGTGAGGGTTGAAGGGATGGCTGCTTTGCGGGCAAAACGGGCGTTGACGCAAATCAAATACAGAGCACCAAAAAAGTGGAAGACATCTCTCTCTGATTGGGAGGGCATGTTTCATGCATCCAGAGGAGAAAATGCCTCGGACTGCGGTTATTGCCGGAGCGACGGGAAACGTCGGTTCCGCTACCGCAACCGAGCTGGCTCGGCGTGGCTTTCACGTGGTCCTACTGGGTCGTGACTTTGAGAAACTGAGTGATCGAGCACAGTCGTGGGAGGCCATGCTTCAAAACGAGGACTCTTCCTTTGCCGGTGCATTCCTGCCGGTGGCAGTTGATCTGACCAGTCTCGCCAGCATTGAAAAAGCAAGCCACGAAATCCAAGCGCGCTTCGCCGCAATCGATGTGTTGATCCTATCAGCTGTTACTCTCACGCAAGATGGGCCGACGATCATGGAAGACGGAAACGAGTTCATGTTCTCTACGAACGTGCTGGGACAATTTCGGCTTGCCGCTCTATTGCGCCCAGAGATTGAGGCAGCACACGGCATCATAGCGCATGTGGTTGCACCGTTTCACCGCGACATCGATTGGGACGATCTGCAGTCTACGCAAAATCACAAATCGATGGAGGCGTATGAGCGCTCAAAAACCTGCCACCGGATCATGGCACAGGAGATGGCCCGCAGGTACCGCGACACCTTCACATCTTTCGCGTTCGATCCCGGGTTCGCAATTGACAGAAAAGATCCAGAACTCAAGAAGCGTTGGCCTTCCGGGTGGACCGGTCTGCTCTGGCGCGCGTATGCTCTGGTCGCGGCGAAGCCCCCTTA
>CAZMRS010000204.1:0-5252 GCA_964568435.1 uncultured Boseongicola sp.
CCGGGTCTTTCAGCTCCATCCGCATGTAAACGGTGAAGGCGACGGCGATGAAGCCGACGAACCCGGAGGTGAACAGGTACAGAATACCGATGTCTTTGTGGTTGGTGGACATAAACCAGCGCGTGAAGAAGCTCCGGTCGTCGTGTCCCTCGTGCCCGTGCGCGGTAGCGTCGGCCATGAAGTGTGCCTCCTAATTCCCAATCATTCGCGCGGGGGATTCCCGCGTTCTTGATCAAATGTTGTAAAGGCAGGTGGCGTGAGGAGCAATGGCGAAGGCTATAGTTTCTTGGGCAAAATTGTCTCAGGGGCGACTTTGGATAAGTCCCCCGGAAATGGGCGATTTTTTTGGGTTGGATCAGAGGACTGAAGTCACACCGCGGCTCGCGGCGTACATCTGCTCGGGCGTGGCCTTGGCGCGCAGTAATGCCGAGATCCCGACCACAGCATTCACGAAGTGAGCGGAGAGGTCCTCAACGTTCGCGTTTTGAGGTATGCCCCCATTTTCTTTCGCGTTTTCAAGCGCTTTGCGGAACCCAGCGTCGAGACGTGCAAGATATTCATCGACGAACTTCGCGCTTTCAGGATCAAGCGCGGCGCGTTCGACGGCGGTATTTGCCATCAGACACCCAAGACCGCTGTACTTGGTCTTGGAGGCGCTTGCGTAGCCGTCAAATGCTTCGCGGATGGAATCGGCGTCCGCGTCCGGACTTTCGATGGGGGCGAGCACGCGGGTGAGGTGGATTTCGCTGTAGCGTTTCAGCGCGGCTTCGAAGAGTTCCTGTTTTGAACCGAATTCTGCGTACATGCTTTTGCGATTCATGCCGAGTTCTTCAACGAGCTCCGCCGTACTGGTTGCGGAATAGCCCTGTCGTCTGAACAGCTCGATCGCGCGATCAAGCACCTCTTCACGGATGTATCCTTTTGGGCTGGGCATGGCGTCCTCGACAAAAAAAAGTTGTTGACACCAAGGTAATCGATTGGTTACCAAAGTCAAGGTAAACGATCAGTTACCATATTGGGATTGATCATCGGAACCAGAAAATCGGAGAGAGATCATGGATACGAACGCAATCACAGTCGTCTACAAGTGGACTGCCAAGCCGGGGCAACTCGACGCGCTAAAGGGCATATACGATGGCGTAACTGACGCCATGCAGGCGAATGAACCAGGTGCCTTGGAGGTGCAGGTCTACGTGTCTGAAGACGAAAACGCGCTTTATGTGCGTGACGTTTTCGCTGATGCGGGCGCATTGGGCTTTCACCTGAGCGAAACCGCAGGCCCCCATTTCCCGAGCCTTCTGGAAGTCGCAACACCGGGTGCGTTCCATTTCTTCGGCGATGTTCCGACAGAAATGCAGCAAGCAACCAAAGCCATGGGGCTCGCAGCCGAATTTGCACCCCACAGAGTTGGCTTCACCCGCTGAACCCCACAACACATCGAACCAAAGGATAGACCAATGACGATTACAAACCTGAAGACCACCGCCGCCGCCGCAATGATTGCTATATCTGCTGGGCCAGCACTGGCTGATACCAGTTCTGAAATCGCGCTCACCTATGTCTGGACAGCGCATGAGGGGCAGGAAGAGCGGCTTGTCGCCACTTATAGCGCCGTGGGCGAGATCCTGGAAGCCAACGAGCCTGGCCTTATCACTTATGGAATAGCTATCTCTGAAACCGGCAACCAGATCGTAATCCACGAGGTGTTTGAGGATGGGAATGCATTGGCGTTCCATCTGAGCGAAACTGCGGCGCAGTTCTTTCCGCAGCTGGTTGAGTTTGCGACGCCTGGACCTTTCATTTTCCGCGGGGACGTACCTGTTGAGTTGAAGGCTGCAGCCTACGACATGAACATGGGCGCGATTTTCACAGGAGAGTGGAGCGGTTTTGAGCGTTGATTGACTGAATTCGTCTGGGAGTTCTCGATTTGGGGCTGCGCGACGCGCGGCCCTATCTCTTTTCGGGGACGTAGGTCGCCTTTGGATCGAGTTTCTGCCGCTTTATGAAGTCAGCATAACGCGGCGCAAAAAACTTGGTGAAGAGTTGAACCTCGGGGCGTTTGTGGGCCTCGGGTGAGGTCAATAGCCACGTGGTTGCGCCGAGCCCTTCAGGGGGCGGAATACAGCGCCTTAATCCGGGTGTAGTGTCTCCGATCCCGCAGCCAAGTGGCCCGATGCCAAACCCGCCGAATATCGCAGCTTGGAGACCGTTGTATGTGTCGCATGGCATGATGAAACGTTCCGCCGGAATACGTGCGCGAAGCCATTCCTCGAATCTAACCAGCGCAGTTGGGAAGGATACAATGTCGTGGTTGACGAGATCCTCTTCCGACTGAGGCAACCCCCGTTTGGCGATGTAACTCTCGTGGGCATAAAGCGTGATCTCGGCGTAGGACATCTTCCGGCAGATGACGTTGGGGTCTTCGATAGAGTTTGAATAACGAATGGCAACGTCGGCCTCGCCCTTGCCTATGTCGAGCGTGTTGGGTGTCGCGATGAAATCAAATCGCACGTCGGGGTGACGGTCTTTGAAGTCTGCGATGATGGCCGAAAAATTGGGGCTGAAGACTTCGGGAACAGCGGTGATGCGAATGGCTTGGGCGGACTGACTGGATTGCCTTGTGGTGCATTGCGTGAAGTCGCCGATGGCCGCCTCGACCGCTTCTGCTTGGGGAAGCAATGCACGCGCATGGGCCGTTGGTTTCACTCCTCTAGTGTCACGCAGGAACAGAGTAAGGCCGCTGGCGTGTTCCAGGGCTTCAATGCGGCGCGCGACTGTGGGCTGCGCGAGGCCTAGGCTTTTGGATGCCCTAAGCGTTGAGCCGGACCGGTAAACCGCCAGAAAGACCCTGATGTCGGACCAATTGAAGGAGTCGCTCTTCATTTTTGTAGAACAACACAACGCGAGCGCGGATACCAGCGTGCTGATTGGCTTTCTACAGTGCTGGAAATAGATCGCTCCCAGCTAAGGATTTCCGCCATGACACTATTCGCCGATGTACCTGCACCTTTTTCCTGGCGCTCTTTGCTGCCGATGCGGTCGACGCGCGTGGAGAGCAGCGCAAATGTGCTGTCGGACGAAGAGCGCGAGGCGATCTGTGCGCGTAGAGCGTTTTTGAACGAGAAGATGTGTGAAACGGCAGGAACGATCGAAGGCGAATTTGGGATGCAGGCGATGATGTCTGTCTATCCGAAGCAGTTTTAAACGTTATTCTTCATCGTTGCCTGAGGTGACACCACCGATCAATTCGTAAGCTAGTAAGTCGGTCATTTGATGCGGGTCGCGGATGAGCGGACGTCGTGCGGACTTTAGGCTCTTGAGGTGATTTTGGTGGCGGCTTTCGATCTCGACGGCTTCGTCCAATGTCACAAAGTGAAAAGTGAGATTGGCGCCCGGGCGCGCTTGGGCAACACGGGGAAGGTCGGACGGTAGTACGGAACCGATCCGCGGATAGCCGCCAGTGGTTTGACATTCGCTGAGGAGCACGAACGGGAAGCCATCTCCCGTCACCTGAATGTCGCCCGGCACAATGACTTCTGAAAGAACGCTGAGGCCTGCACGGCTTTGGAAGCCGTGTCCATCTTGGGTGAGTCTAACGCCCATGCGGTTACCACGCGTATCGCGTTGGAATGCTGTGGCCTGGAAACGCGCGATATCGTCCTTTGCGAACATGTCGGTTTGTAGGCTTGGAACAATGCGAACCGTGCCGCCGGAGAAGCGATTGTCTGTGTCGAGCGTCCAGCCGGAATCTGTTTGTGTGTCTTCGCCTACTTTTAGTGTCTCACCCGAAGCTAGGGGTCTGCCGAGACGCGCCGACAGGTGAGTGCTTTTCGAGCCAAGGAATGCCTCTGTGTCCAATCCGCCACTGACGTGAAGGTAGCCGTAGGTGCCTTGCTCGGTTGCGCCAATTGAAAGGCGCGCGCTTTTGGGCAGGGTATGTGTTGCATTCCAAATGAGGCGCTCGCCGTCGCATGAGGCGCGCATGGGCGCGCCGGTCAGAGCGATGCGCATGTCTTCTGTTGCCTCGAACTCCCCACCCATGCCCGCCATTTCCAAAGCGGCGAGGGTGGGGGACTGGCCCAGGAGCGCTGCGCCTTCATAAATTGCGATGCGGTCGGCGGCACCGCCGCGTGACAGACCTTGGGCGAGGTATCCTGGGCGACCGAGATCCTGAACAGTTACGCCCGGTCCGGCGCTGAGGACTTTGAGCGCGCGGGTCATTTCAACGCCTCGCGCGTCGCACCGCCCAAAGGATCGTCCGTCATGTTGGAGAGAGTTTCGTGCGTGACCTCATAGAAGATCACTTCGTCACCCGGTCGCAGCAGGAACGGATCGTCAACGTCAGGGCGAAAGAGTTGAAGGGCAGTTTGTCCGATATGCCGCCAACCTGTTGGCGTGGCGACGGGGAACAAAACGAGCTGACGGATGGCGACGCAGAGCCCGCCAGCGGGGACTTGATCGGTCAGGTTTGTTTGGCGCGGGATGTTCCACGCTTCGGGTAACTCGCCCAGATATGGCATGCCGGGGGCGAAACCGATTGTCTGCACGCGCACTTGGGTGGATGTGATGGATGCAATGGCCTTGGCTTCGCAGAGACCAGCGGCACTGGCTGCCTCGGAAAGTTGCGGAGCGGCTGTCCCGCCGAATGCGGTAGGCACGCGCCAAAGGGAACGGCCGGTGGGCAGGGGTGCCTCGAACCAGTCGCGGGTCATTAAGAGGGTTTCAAGACTGGCGCATAACTCCGAGTGGGTCAAAGCGAGTGGATCGAAGCGCAGATATGTCGACACCAACGACGTCGAGGTTTCTTCGAGGCCGTCCCAGTTTTCGACCTCAACGGCACTGCGAAAGGCGAGGGCCGCGCGGTTTGCCGGTTCGCTTAAGGTGTCGCCAAAGCTGACAAGGAGTCCGTCAAAACCGACGGTGCGGATAAGAGGCCAATCTTTGTCCTGCTGCTTGGTGCCGTTCATTCGAGTTTCATCGCACGATGTGACGCTTTTGGACAGACCGACATCGAGCCGTCAGTCCTTTCCAAACACGTCAGAGAACGTCTTTTTCAAAGCCACATCGACGTCTTCCATGGTGACCGGCAAACCAAGGTCGACGAGCGAAGTCACGCCGTGTTCTTTGATGCCACAGGGGACGATGCCGTCGAAGTGGCTGAGATCAGGTTCAACATTGATCGACAGCCCGTGGAAGCTGACCCATTTCCGCAGGCGAATGCCAAGAGCAGCGATCTTGTCTTCGCGTGGTGA
>CAZMRS010000205.1:0-1663 GCA_964568435.1 uncultured Boseongicola sp.
ATGGCGAACCAGAGTGGATGCTGGAATGGCGACTGCAGGCCTATCGCCGTTGGCGGTATCTGGCTGAGATGTTGGGTGTGGCGCAGGTTGCGGCTGAGTGATTGCGCCACGTCGCGGTAAGTGAGGGGTTTCACCCCTCACACTCCCCGAGGATATTTTTACCAAGAAGAAGAGCTGGTTAGCTGAGGATCAGATCCGCAAGGCGGATGAAGTCGATGACCTGCTTTGTCTCCCGGTTCACTTTGACCAATGCATCGCCAATTCGGACGTAGTCGGAAGTGCGGTCGCGCGGGAGGCGGTACCAGTCGTCGCCGCGACGCAGGACGGTGCCATTGTCGGTGTCGACGACGACATATTCGCGGCCGTCGAAGATCACACGATCGCCTTCGGCGAGGATCACATACTCGGTGTCCGGAATACGGTCACCAATGTCGTATCCCCGGTCATCGGCTGTCACGCCTTTTTTCGCGAGACCGGGCGGTACGCAGGCAGGCGTTTTCTTTGCCAGTCCAGGTGGACATTTGCTACTTTTGCCGGCGGCGTCGGCGTGGTTTGATGTGGCGGCGAGCGCAAGGCTGGCCAGGGCGGCGATCAGAACGGGTTTCATATCTCACTCCAACGTTTCGCAACGGTTAACAGCGCGTCCGGGCAAAAGTATGACGACGTGTTTGTCTATAATTTGGCAGTGGTGTGAGGCATGGCGGGTGGTTATGCCATATCAAGGCGATTTTCCGCGTATCAGGCGTCGAGTTCGATCCAAACGGGGACGTGATCGGAGGGTTTTTCACGACCTCTGACCGCGCTTTCAATCCAGCATTCTTTAAGAAGATCAGCTGCTTGGGGGGTTAGGAGGTGATGGTCGATGCGGATGCCATCGTTCCGATCCCAAGCACCGGCCTGATAGTCCCAAAAGGAGTAGTGTCCGGGACCAAAGGTGCGCGCACGGAAGGCCTCGGTGAAGCCGAGGTTCAGGATTTCGCGGAAAGCGCTTCGGGTTTCCGGGCGGGCGAGGGCGTCGGTTTGCCAGGCTTCGGGGCGGGCGGCGTCCTCGTCTTGGGGGATAACGTTATAGTCTCCGCACATGACCGCGATTTCTTCTGCGTTTAGAAGGGCTTCTGCGCGCGTCTTCATGCGTGCCATCCAGGCGAGTTTGTAGTCGTATTTCGGCCCCGGCGACGGGTTGCCGTTGGGCAGGTACAGTCCACAAACGCGGACCAGGTGTTTTTCACCTATGACGGTGGCCTCGATCCAGCGGGCTTGTTCGTCACTTTCGTCGCCGGGCAGGCCGCGAGCGACGTCTTCAAGCGGCAAGCGCGACAGGATTGCAACGCCGTTGAAGGATTTTTGTCCATGCGTTTCAACGGTGTAACCCATGTCCTCGAAATGTTCCCGAGGGAAGTTTTCGTCGATGGATTTGATCTCCTGCAGGAGGGCTACGTCAGGTTTCTGGTCGTTCAGCCAGTCAGTGAGAGCCCCGATACGCGCCTTGATGCCGTTGATGTTGAAGGTCGCGATACGCATGGATTTGCCCCTTGTTTCACACGTTTTGGGGCATCACGGCGGGGCCTTCAACCTTAAATCGGTAAAGCGTCGGTATCACGTCGGTATTACGTCGGTGCGACCGTTCGGTGCGGTGACAGAATCTTAATGACAGATTTAGTGC
>CAZMRS010000205.1:1673-5218 GCA_964568435.1 uncultured Boseongicola sp.
GTATTTGGGAAAGGGTGAGAGGGAGAGGCGCGCGCCCCGGAACGAGGGAGGAGGTTTCCGGGCGCGCGCCCTGTCTTCGAGGGAATAAAGATGATCTCGTCTCAGGGCGGTGGTTCAGGCCGTTGATCCCCGTTCGGAAACAATCTGATTACTTTTTGCCGATTGATGATGGCGGGAATGGGGCAGTGCCATGATTATTTCGTGAAGGGAAACATTGGGCTCATTTGGTGGCTTATGTTGATGACTTGCCTGCATTGAACGGAGCTTTCGTATTTTTTTCGTCGGTGTCCTCCGTCCGGCTGACAGGTTCGGTTCGCGACCTGGATTATTGCTGTTTCTGTCAGCGGGCGAGGGGCCTGCCAAACAGGAGAAACAGACATGGATTATGCACAAGGGATCGCGTTCGGGACATGCCGCAGCCTGTCGGCAGTAGATGGCGAGGCACTGTGGCTGTCTGACGAAGATGCTTACTATGGATCAGCCGCCATCGTAGACTTTTCGCAGGTGCGGGAGCTGGTCGGGATCTGGACAGTTCGTTTGAGTTCAGGCGTATCCTGGGTTCGTGGCCTTGTGCGCCGCCCGACGTTTGCAGGATGAGATACAGAACGGGACAGGAAAGGTTGAGATGTGAGTGACGATGAGACCGCCATACTGTCCTTGATTGAACGCGAGACCTTCGCATTCCTGAGCCGCGATCTTGAAGGTTGGGCGGCGTGTTGGTTGCGGAGCGAAGCCGTACGGCGTCTTGGGGCTTTGATGGGTGGCGTGATGGAGTATCAGGAGGGCTGGGACCTAGAGTACGAAATGACAGAGCGGTTCTTTGAACGGTTTCCCGTACCAAACCCTGAGGCAGCACGGTCCATGCGTCGCACCAACATTTCGATCCGCGTCTCGGACGTGATGGCCTGGGTGTCCTTCGATCAGTATGGCGCGCCGTCGGACGATCCTTTGGTCACGGCAGGTCTAAGCCATCAGGTGCGTATTCTCGAGAAGGTGGATGGTGCCTGGAAGATCGTTATGGCGGGGCATGGCGATACCTCGCTTGAATACTTCGACTTTCCGGTTGTTCGGGTGGATGACGCCTGCCGGATCGAGTGGATGAATGATGCGGCCAAGGCGGAGTTGGCAGAGCATCCTGCATTGACGAAAAGTGGCGCGCATTTGCGCGGGAGATATCAGTCGGACGACAAGCGGCTGCGCGCGGCAGTTCAGGAGATGTCGTCGCTGACTGTTATGGAGCGTCGACCGTCGATCCGCGCGCCACGTGGGAGGATGGCTGATCCAGTCGTGCTCACCGGTGGGACAGCCGACGAGCAGCATATCGTTTGGGTTTCGGCTCAAGACGGCGGGTTGTTGGTTACGTTCCGCGATCGCAACAACGAACGGGTGCGGTTGGAGCAAGCGGCGGAGCTATTTGAACTGTCGCCGACGCAGGTACAGGTGGCTGAGTTGATCCTTGAAGGGCAAAGCGTTCAGAGCATAGCGGATCGTCTGGACGTTTCTCTGAGTACCGCCAAGACGCATCTTGCACGGATTTTTGACAAGACGGGAGCTCGGAGCCAGCCGGCGTTGGTGTCGAAGTTGTTGGGTGTTGGGCCGCCGCGTTAACTGCTTGCTGTAAGCCAGTCCTTCGCCTTGTCCGCATCTTCGGGCGCGAACGTCTCGATGGTGAGGCCCGGGATCATCATGCCTTCGATGTCAGCGGCGGTTCTGAGCCAGGCCTGATCGGCCACGACGGCGACTTTGCCGATTTTCGGGATCGCGGCGAAGAGGCGGGGGATAAAGCCCATCTCGACTGCGAGGGCTTGGAGCTCCGGGAACTCGAAGCTTTCGATTGTGTAGAGGAAGTCGGTTTTATCAGCGGCTTCGACAATGGCGAGGAACTCTTCAAGGCCGGATTTCATTTCAGCCTCAGTGATTTTGCCACCGATGGTCAGGCGGACAAATCCGCCTTTGTCGCAGTCGAGGTTAAACATGCATGGCGCCTTTCGATTTAGGGCGCCCGGGTTGCTTACATCGAGAAGCTTACGCCGCAGCCGCAACTTGAGGCGGCATTGGGGTTTTCGATGACAAAGCGGGCACCGATGAGTTCTTCGGAGAAGTCGATCACGGCATTGGTCAGAAACGGCAAGGACACTTCGTCGACAACGACTTTCTGGCCATTGTCTTCAAGGATCAGGTCGCCCTCGGCGGGATCATCAAGATCAATGTTGTACTGAAAGCCGGAACACCCGCCGCCTTCGACCGCAACGCGCAATGCTTTTGGGGCATCGGTTGTCTCGTTGATCTCGGCGAGGCGTTCGAACGCGCGGGGCGTGACGCGGGGAGGAATGTTGAGGTCCATCTGACTTGTCTCGGTTTCATTTGCCGTCGGGTACAATATAAGGGTGACAACAGAGGCGAACAAGACGCAGGCAGATATGCGAGCGCCCTATGCATCCCGCCCCGAGGACAGTCGGGGCCGTCTCTTCCAGGAGGAAGAGAGCGCGTTTCGGTCGTGTTTTCAGCGGGACCGGGACAGGATTATCCATGCCAGCGCGTTCCGGCGCCTTAAGCACAAGACACAGGTCTTTATTGAGCATGAGGGCGATTACTTTCGAACGCGGCTGACGCATTCGATTGAGGTGGCTCAGGTCGCGCGGACGATTGCGGGCGCGCTTGGGTTGAACGCCGAACTGACGGAGGCCGTGGCGCTGGCCCATGATCTGGGTCACACACCGTTCGGGCATACGGGCGAGGATGCCTTGGCGGCGCTGATGGCACCATACGGTGGGTTCGATCATAACGCGCAGGCCATTCGGATCGTAACGCATCTGGAGCGCCATTACGCTGAGTTTGACGGTCTTAATCTGACCTGGGAGACGCTGGAGGGCATCGCCAAGCACAATGGGCCGGTGACGGAGGACATACCTTGGGCGTTGGCGGCGTGTCAGGCTCAGGTCAATTTGGAACTTGAGACCTACGCGAGCGCTGAGGCGCAAGTGGCGGCGATTTCGGATGATGTGGCGTATAACCACCATGATTTGCATGACGGTTTGCGTGCCGAGCTGTTTTCGACGGATGAATTGGCGGAACTGCCAATTCTTGATGGGTGTTTTGCGACGGTCGACGAGCTGTATCCGGGGCTGAATTACTATCGGCGGCGTCACGAAGCTTTGCGTCGGTTCTTTGGGGTTCTCGTTGAGGATGTGATTGCGGTTGCGCGCCAGTCTCTTTTGGAGATCGGACCGAAATCAGCGGATGATATCCGGCGGGCAGGCTTTCAGATTATCCGGTTTTCGCCGGATGTTTTTGCCGAGCTGAAAGTGATCCGGGAGTTTCTGTTCCAGCGCATGTATCGCGCGCCTGCAGTTGTGGAAATGCGTGCCGAAGTGACGAAGGCCGTCGAAGAGCTGTTTCCTTTTTACATGTCAAATCCGCAGGAGCTGCCGAAGCAGTGGCGAAAGGACGTGGAAGAGGCGGAGGACGAAACGGCGCTCGCACGGATCGTCTCGGATTACATCGCAGGCATGACGGACCGGTTCGCGCTGATGTCGCACGAGCGA
>CAZMRS010000206.1:0-5209 GCA_964568435.1 uncultured Boseongicola sp.
GAGCAGCGGAATCATAATCCGCGTGTCGGGGGTTCAAGTCCCTCCTCCGCTACCAGCTCCCCTTAACCCTGCATTCATCGCTTTCGGCTTCTCTGTTCTCAGCGAACCCGCTAAACCGGCCCTTATCACATGACCGTGCAAGGGGAGGGCGCTCGCATGTCTCTGAAACCGCTGGGTCTTGATCCGGCCAGATGCTTGATCGCAGGCTATTGGGTTGAGCCAGCCACCCGACAAACTCGCCCTCTTATTGACCCTTCAGATGGTTCCACGCTTTGCGAGATCGCGCGCGGTGGGACCGAAGACATCGACCGCGCTGTTCAAGCAGCGGAAGACGCGCTGGCTGGCGATTGGGGACGCCTGACCGCTGCCGAACGGGGTCGCATTCTGGCGAAGACCGGGCAGCTTGTGCTTGAGAACACCGAGCATCTCGCCGAACTGGAAGCCCGCGACGTTGGCAAACCTTTGAAGCAAGCCCGCGCCGACGTCATCGCCTTGGCACGTTACATGGAATTCTACGCAGGTGCCGCCGACAAACTGCACGGCACCACGATCCCCTATCTCGACGGTTACACTGTCTACACCCTCCGCGAACCGCACGGTGTCACCGGACACATCGTGCCTTGGAACTATCCGATGCAAATCATTGGGCGTTCAGTGGGCGCAGCTCTGGCCACCGGCAACGCGGCTGTTCTGAAGCCTGCCGAAGAAGCTTGCCTGACAGCACTGGCATTCGGTGAACTCGCCCGTCAGGCTGGGCTACCCGATGGTGCGCTCAACATCGTTCCCGGCCTTGGTGCAGAAGCCGGTGCCGCTCTGACGGCGCACCCGGGTGTCCGGCATTTGTCCTTCACCGGCTCAGTCGGTGTGGGCCGCCTTGTTCAAACGGCCGCGGCCCAAAACATCGTGCCTGTCACCCTCGAACTTGGCGGCAAATCTCCGCAGGTGGTTTTCGAGGATGCCGATCTTGATGACGCGCTCCCGTTCCTCGTGAATGCGGGCATCCAGAACGCGGGCCAAACCTGCTCTGCGTCCTCGCGCATACTTGTCCACCAGTCGCGTTATGACGAGGTCGTCGCAAAAATGGCCGACCGCTACAAAGCCCTCGTTGCTGGTCCAGCGATGTCCGACCTCGACGTTGGCCCGCTCGTGTCCTCGCGCCAGAAAGAAATCGTCGAGCGCTTCCTAGGGCTGGGCACAGACCTTGAAAAAGCCGCTGAAGGCCAGATCGTAGCCAATGCCCCGTCGGGCGGCGCGTACGTTGCCCCGACGCTCTTCGCCCAGGTCGCCGCCGATCACATGCTCGCCAAAGACGAAATATTTGGCCCCGTCCAAGTCATCATCCCATTTGCTGACGAAGATGAAGCCGTGCAAATCGCCAATGGCACCGACTACGGGTTGGTGGCTTCTGTCTGGTCAAAAGACGGTGCGCGTCAAATGCGCATGGCCAAGAAATTGCGCGCTGGGCAGGTTTTTCTGAACAACTACGGGGCAGGGGGCGGTGTGGAACTGCCTTTTGGCGGCACCGGACTGTCCGGCCATGGACGGGAAAAGGGTTTTGAAGCGCTTTACGGCTTCAGTGTTCTGAAAACTGTCGCTGCACGGCATGGGTAGGAGTCACCAATGAGACTTAAGGACAAATGCGCAATCGTGACCGGAGGAGCCTCTGGTTTTGGCGAAGGCATCGTTCGGAAATTCATCGCCGAGGGCGCACGCGTCATAATCGCCGATCTGAACGGTGATGGCGCGCAAAAGTTGGCTGACGAACTAGGTGCCAACGCAAGTGCACACCAAGTGAATGTCGCGAATGGTGAGGATGTCAAAGCCATGGTAGCGGCAGCATTGGACGTACTTGGGCACATCGATATCCTCGTAAACAACGCCGGAACGACGCACTTGCCCGCCCCTATGGAAGACATCAGCGAGGACGACTTCGACCGTGTCCTCGCCGTGAATGCCAAATCCGTCTATCTGACCGCGCGAGAGATCGTGCCGTTAATGAAATCGCAAGGCTCCGGCGCAATTTTGAATGTCGCCTCGACGGCCGCTGTCAGCCCGCGGCCAAGGCTTTCCTGGTACAACGCTTCAAAAGGGTGGATGACGACTGCAACAAAGGGCATGGCGGTTGAACTCGCGCCGCACGGTGTCCGTGTGAATGCGATTAACCCCGTCGCAGGTGAAACACCGCTTCTGAAAATGTTCATGGGGGAAGATACGCCAGAGGTCCGGGCGAAGTTTTTGTCCACGATTCCGATGGGGCGGTTTTCAACGCCCGAGGATATGGGAAACGCCGCGTGCTATCTTTGCTCGGACGAAGCCAGCATGGTCACAGGTGTTTGCATGGAAGTTGACGGCGGTCGCTGTATCTGACGCCTACTTCAAGTCTACCGTAAACCGCGCTTCGCCCCATCCGTCCGTATTTGTACGCGCCTCGACAAAGACACGCACGATGTCCTCGGGGATCATTACTCCGCTCAGGGATCGTGTGAAGGGTTGTTCATCAACGTGCGGGTGGAACAGCGTGCGCAGGCCAAGCTCGGTGCCATCTTCGGTAACCACGCGCCAACCGTCCGCGTAGTTATCCCAACCAGTGTCGCCGTGGCGTAGCGTGACGGAAAATGTCCAGGCGTCCCCATTCGCACGGGCAGTGACTGCTTCAATGCTCGCGTCGTCCGCGAAAGCCGCAGGTGCCAAGGCTGCCAAAAAGGTCAGTGAAAAAAGTGCCTTGAGCGGAACGTTTCGCGACATACCTCCATAATTAGCCGAAGAAGCCGTTTGCTCCAATCACAATGACTTGCATCTGTGCATGAATTGGTTATAAAAACTTACCAATAGCGTCTGGGAGGATCGCCAATGGACATGCCAACGCCGAATCCACGGGTTATTTCGCTTAAAGCGCGACTCGTCGAGCGACTTCGCGAAGTCCTTCCCCACGACGCGGTGATCGATGATGAGCGCGAAACACGCGCTTATGAGTGCGATGCGCTGACGGCCTACCGATGTCCGCCACTTTGCGCTGTCCTTCCATCGACGACTGAAGAAGTCTCGGAAGTCCTCAAGATTTGCAGCGACGAAGGTGTTCCTGTCGTCCCTCGCGGGTCCGGCACGTCGCTCGCGGGTGGTGCGCTCCCGACTGCGGACTCTGTGATCCTGGGCGTGGCACGTTTGAATGACGTGCTCGAAACTGATTACGACAACCGGTTTATCCGCGTTCAAACCGGTCGCACCAATCTGTCCGTAACAGGTGCCGTCGAAAGTGACGGATTTTTCTACGCGCCCGATCCGTCTTCGCAGTTGGCCTGCGCGATTGCTGGTAACATCGCAATGAACTCCGGCGGTGCGCACTGTCTGAAATACGGAGTGACGACCAACAACTTGCTTGGCGTGACAATGGTGATGATGGACGGAACCGTCGTCGAAATCGGCGGCGCGCATATGGATTCTGCCGGGTACGATTGGCTTGGCCTGATTTGCGGATCCGAAGGCCAACTTGGCGTCGTCACCGAAGCAACATTACGCATCCTGCCGAAACCCGAGGGCGCCCGGCCTGTCCTTATTGGCTACAACAGCGCCGAAGTGGCGGGCGCTTGCGTGAGCGATATCATCAAGGCGGGCGTTCTGCCGGTTGCGATTGAATACATGGACCGAAAGGTCATCGAAGTCGTCGAAAAGCACGCTGAAGCGGGTTACCCGGATTGCGAAGCATTGTTGATTGTCGAGGTCGAAGGCTCGGACGCCGAGATCGACGAACAGCTCGGCCTCATCAAACAGATCGCTGCCAAACACGACCCGGTGGAAGTGCGGGAGGCCAAAGACGCAAGCGAAGCGGGCCGCATCTGGCTTGGCCGAAAATCAGCGTTCGGTGCGATGGGTCAGATCAACGATTACATGTGCCTCGACGGCACTATTCCGGTCTCATCGCTCCCTGAAGTGCTGCGACGCATCGGCGAGTTGAGCGAAGAATACGGCCTTGATGTCGGCAACGTCTTTCATGCAGGCGACGGCAATATGCACCCGCTCATATTGTTTGATGCGAATAAGCCCGGCGATCTTGAGACCTGCGAAGCGATGGGTGCTGAAATACTCAAACTTTGCGTCGAAGTTGGCGGCTGCCTGACCGGCGAGCATGGTGTAGGCATCGAAAAACGCGACCTGATGAACGTGCAGTTCGCCCCGGAAGATCTGGAAATTCAGATGCGGGTCAAAGACGTGTTTGATCCCGCTTGGCTGTTGAACCCGGCCAAGGTTTTCCCACTGGCCAACAGTGAAACGCGCCGCAAAGCGGCAGATGCCGCAGCTTAGTATTCAAACGCTGGGGGCGCTTCGCCCCCCAGACCCCCAGAGAGTATTTTTGCCAGAAAGAAGGACAGGGTAGGTGATTGAGCCCGCAACAGAAGCTGAATTGACCGAGGCTGTCAGCTCGGCGACGCGCCCGCTTTCTATCAAAGGCGGTGGCACACGCGGCATTCTCGGGCCGGACGAGAGCGACGCCCTTTCGACGCGTGGCCTGAGCGGCATTACACTTTATGAGCCCGGCGCGCTCACAATTGTCGCAGGTGCTGGCACGCCGATGTCCGAGATAGAAGAGGCGCTCGCGAGCGAAGGGCAGATGCTGCCGTTTGAGCCAATGGATCACCGCGGACTACTGGAAACCGATGGTACGCCGACACTTGGCGGCGTGACGGCCGCCAATGTCTCGGGTCCGCGGCGTCTGCGGGCGGGAGCGTGCCGTGATTCCCTCATTGGAGTGCGTTTTGTGGATGGGTCGGGCGAGATCCTGAAGAACGGCGGCCGCGTTATGAAAAACGTGACCGGCTACGATCTCGTCAAGCTTATGGCCGGATCATATGGCACGCTCGGCGTTTTGAGTGAGGTGAGCTTTAAGCTCCTCCCGAAAGTAGATGCCGTAGGAACCATCTCGCTGCAGGGTTTGTCGCCATCCGCAGGTGTTGCGGCGATGTCCGCTGCACTGGCGTCACCTTTCGAAGTTTCCGGCGCGGCGATGACAGATGTGACCTCCGAAGGTCAAAGCAGGGTCCACCTTCGTCTGGAGGGGTTCGAGACCTCGGTCCGCTACCGCGCTGAAAAGCTTCAGAAAACACTCGCTAAGTATGCGGAAAGCAACTTCACGTTGGAGGACGCCGATGTCTGGACAGCGGTGCGTGATGTCCATGCTTTTGCGGCAAAACCGAACGTATGGCGCGCGTCCATT
>CAZMRS010000207.1:0-5175 GCA_964568435.1 uncultured Boseongicola sp.
TGGCCTTTGGGGGGCTGACCTGGGCACAGCGGCAGTATGTGGTCGCGGGGCCTTTGACGGATGCAATCTGTTTGCAGGTGCAACCCGGCAGCAATATGCGCCGTGTCGCGGGGAGCCTTGAAGTTCAAGGGGCGATTTCCAATGCCACGCTTTATCGACTGGGCGCGGACTACTCGGGCAAGGCCAGCGCTCTGAAGGCGGGGTCGTTTCTGATCCAGGAAGGCGCGTCGATGGCGGAGATCGTGGATGCGATCACCGGAGACGGGCAATCGACCTGCGGCACGGAAGTGATTTACCGCGTTTCGGTGAACTCCAAGAACGTGCGGGTGCGTGAGTTGGATGCGGCCACTCAAGAGTTCGAAGTGACGGCGGAGTTTGATCCCTCGGGCGAGCAACGGCCTGAAGCCTATGTGACGGCATTGGATGATGTCGCGACCAGGTATCGGATTGTGATCGCGGAAGGCGTGACCAGCTGGCAGATCGTGAATGCGATTGAGGCATTGGACTTGTTCACCGGGGAAGTCGCCGAAGTGCCCGCAGAAGGGTCATTGGCTCCCGATGGATATGAGGTTCGACCTGGTCAGGATCGGGAAGAGTTCCTGGCGAGCATGGCAGCCATTCAGGAGATCCGATTGGCTGAGGCTTGGGAGAACCGGGCTGAGGATGCGCCGGTGGACACGCCTGAGGAGGCGCTGATCCTGGCATCGATCATTGAGAAGGAGACCTCGGTCGCAAGTGAGCGTCGTGTTGTAGCGAGTGTTTTCGCGAACCGACTAGAGCAGGGTATTCGGCTGCAAACGGACCCGACGGTGATCTATGGCATCACGCGCGGGGAAGGTGTGTTGGGCCGGGGAATTCGTCAGAGCGAGCTGCGTCGGGAAACCCCGTGGAATACTTACGTGATCGACGGCCTGCCACCGACTCCAATTGCCAACCCAGGGCTTGCGAGCATTGAGGCGGCACTTAACCCGGACGATACGGACTACATCTTCTTCGTGGCTGACGGGACGGGTGGGCACGCCTTTGCTGTGACGCTGGCGGAGCACAACGCCAATGTTGCGGAGTGGCGCAAGATCGAGGCGGAGCGGGCGAACCAGTAAGCTTTGACGTTAACGTTTTGGTAACTCGACCGTACGGTATTTTTCAATTCTATCAATAACTTAACTCTTGACTTTGCGGACTGTCAGGAGTATACCTTCAGGCAAGATAGGACAGGTGGCACAGCGGCGACGGGTGATCCCCGGGGCCGTTTTTGTTTTTAGCCGCCTGCACCCCTCAGTCGAACAGGACCCCGTAATGACGGATGACCCTACCGGGCAGACCGGAGCTGACGTGCCGCGTCGGTTTCTGGAGACGAGTGAGCGGTCCCTGCGCGACGTGCTGGAAGCTGTGGAGCAGGCCACGCGGGACGCGCGCGTAGAGGCTGGGCAAACCGACGCGGATTTGGCGCGCACCATTCTGGGACTGGCCAAGACGCGGGCGATGGTGATCCGGGAGATCAAGACACATGACAAACGTAACAGACTTTCCAAAGGCGGCTCCGGCGAAGAAGCGCATGACTTTGACGCCATCCGGGATCGCCTCGGGCGCCAGCTTGATCGCCTCCGCGACGCCAGAGGAGCAGGCGGCGTTTTTGAATGAGCTGCCGTCGGATGTGTTAAGAGCGCTGCCCTATATGTTCGAGTTCTGGGCCATGCCGCATCAGTTGGCGCCGGAAGGCGACTGGCGAACGTGGGTGGCTTTGGGAGGACGCGGCGCAGGTAAGACGCGCGCCGGTGCTGAGTGGGTGCGGATGCAGGTTGAAGGCTCGGGGCCAATGGACCCGGGCCGGGCGCGGCGGGTAGCTTTGGTGGCCGAAACGTTCGATCAGGCCCGCGAAGTGATGGTCTTTGGCGACAGTGGGATATTGGCGTGCTCGCCAGAGGATCGCAAACCCGTTTGGGAGGCCGCGCGGCGACGGTTGGTCTGGCCAAATGGCGCAGTGGCGCAGATCTTTTCGGCGCATGACCCAGACGCTTTGAGAGGCCCGCAATTTGACGCTGCCTGGGTTGATGAATTGGCGAAATGGCCAAAGGCGGAAGAGACTTGGGACATGCTGCAGTTTGCTCTGCGGCTTGGGGATGATCCGAGGCAGGTGGTGACGACAACGCCGCGCGATGTTCCGATATTGAAGCGAATATTGGGTGCGGAAAGTACCGTGATGACTCACGCCTCGACCTGGGAGAACAGGGCGAACCTTGCGGCGTCTTTCCTCGATGAGGTCGAGGAGCGCTATGGGGGCACACGTCTTGGGCGTCAGGAGCTTGATGGGTTGCTGATCGAAGAAGTTGAAGGAGCGCTTTGGCCACCGGCGGTGTTGAAAAAGGCTGAAGGCGATGTGCCGGATGCGTTTGATCGAATTGTTGTCGCGGTCGATCCGCCGGTCACTGGTGGATCGACGTCGGATGATTGCGGCATTGTCGTTGCGGGTGCCGTGATGGATGGCCCACCGCAAGAGTGGCGGGCGTTTGTTTTGGAAGATGCCAGTGTTTCTGCATCGTCGCCTTTGGAGTGGGCGCACGCGGCGGTCGCGGCGTTTCATCGTCACGAGGCGGATCGTTTGGTGGCCGAGATTAATCAGGGCGGTGAACTGGTTGAGACCGTTTTGCGGCAGGTCGACGGACATGCGCCGTATCGTGGCGTGCATGCGTCGCGCGGGAAAGCGGCGCGCGCGGAGCCGGTGGCGGCCCTTTATGAGCAAGGGCGGGTTTTGCACGTGCCGGGGCTTGGTGCGTTGGAAGATGAGATGCGGTTGATGACTCGCTGTGGGTATCGCGGACGGGGCAGTCCGGACCGCGTCGATGCGCTGGTTTGGGCGTTGACGGATTTGATTTTGGAGCCGGCGGCGCAATGGCGTGCGCCGCGTGTGCGCTCGCTCGGGCGGTAGGACGGTTGAAGCCCTGTTAGGGCGCAAAGGAGTACCATATGGTGTTTGATTTCTTGAAGCGGCAGGGGGCAACCCCGCCGGATGGCGGAGCATTGCCTGGGCCGGAGGTGAAGGCTTCGGCATCGGGACCTGTGATTGCTTATGCCAGTTCGGGGCGGGTGGTTTGGTCTGCGCGAGATACTGTGTCGCTGACGCGCACTGGCTTTGCGGGCAATCCTGTGGGATTTCGCGCGGTCAAGATGATTGCCGAGACGGCCGCGGCTTTGCCGTTGATCCTGAAAGACAACGAGCGACGCTATGACGTGCATCCGGTGCTGAATCTGGTCGACGCTCCGAATTCCGGGCAGGGCCGGTTTGAGCTTCTGGAAGCTGTTTACGGGCAGCTTTTGCTGTCGGGCAATGCATACGTTGAGGCGGTTGTTGACGATGCCGGTGCTCCGGTTGAGCTGCATGTGCTGCGGTCTGATCGGATGTCGGTGGTGCCGGGACGAGACGGCTGGCCGGTGGCTTATGAGTACGCCGTTGGGGGCAAGAAGCACCGGTTCCCGGTAAAGGACGGGCTGTCGACGATCTGCCATATCAAAGCGTTTCATCCGCAAGACGATCACTACGGGTTGTCTCCGCTGCAATCGGCTGCTCAAGCGGTGGACGTGCATAATGCGGCGTCTGCCTGGTCGAAGGCGCTTTTGGACAATGCAGCGCGTCCTTCTGGAGCGATTGTCTACAAAGGAGCCGAAGGGCACGGCACGATGTCGGCGGATCAATATGATCGGTTGCTGCACGAGATGGAGGCGCACCATCAAGGCGCGCGCAATGCGGGGCGTCCGATGCTTCTGGAAGGCGGTTTGGATTGGAAGCCGATGGGCTTTTCGCCCTCTGACATGGAGTTTCAGAAGACCAAGGAAGCCGCGGCGCGGGAAATAGCTTTGGCCTTTGGGGTTCCTCCGATGCTTTTGGGCATTCCAGGGGATGCGACCTATGCGAATTATCAGGAGGCCAACCGGGCCCTGTTTCGTTTGACCGTTCTGCCTTTGGCGGAGCGTGTCACAGGAGCCTTGAGCCTCTGGTTCGCTTCCTTGACAGGCGAAGACGTGCGGCTTTCGCCGGATTTGGACCAGGTGCCGGCGCTGGCATCTGAGCGTGAGGCGCAGTGGCGTCGGATCGCGGGTGCGGAATTTTTGACGGATGCCGAGAAGCGCGCGCTTCTTGGTTTGCCAACGCTTCAGGAGGACGACGTATGAGTGAGATGACGGAAATGGGTCTGGAGCGGAAGTTTTGCAAAAGCGACGGGCCGCTTCTAATGACAGATGGGGCTGTGATCGAGGGTTATGCGTCGCTTTTTGGCAAGATCGATCGTGGTGGCGATGTGGTTGAACCCGGAGCCTATGAGATGTCGCTGAAGTCTTTGGCGGCGGCTGGTCGGCGTGTGAAGATGCTGTGGCAGCATGATCCGGCGGAACCGATCGGAATCTGGGATGACGTGCGCGAGGATAGTCGCGGGCTTTACGTGAAGGGCCGGTTGTTGACGGACGTAGCTCGCGCGCGCGAAGCGGCCGCTTTGTTGGAGGCCGGCGCGATTGATGGGCTGTCCATCGGCTATCGGACAGTGAAAGCCAAGAAAGATGATGCGGGGCGGCGACGTCTTGCGGAACTGGAGCTTTGGGAGGTGTCGCTTGTGACTTTCCCAATGCTTCCCGAAGCGCGTGTGGGCGCGAAGGGCGAAAGCCCGGAGGACCCCGTTTTGCGCGACCTCGTTGCGGTTATCGAAGATGCCCGCGCCGAGTTTTCCCAGGGAGCCAAGCAAGGCTGATCCCAGGGCAACTGACCCCTAACATTAGGAAATCCAATGATAAAACCCGATACGACTTCTCGGGGCGGGGGCGGTGTGCCTCAGCCCCAGACAGTTGCTGACGAGGTGAAGACTGCTTTGGCGGGCCTTGTTGGCGACATCACTGAGACTTTGAATAAACAGGAAGAGCGACTGAATATGTTGGACCGAAAATCAACTTTGACCCAAGGGCGTCGCCCGACTCTGGCCACAACCGCTGAGGATGAGGCTCCTCACGGTAAGGCATTTAACGCCTATGTGCGGACCGGCGAGGATGAAGCGCTGCGCGGTCTCGTTCTGGAAGGCAAGGCGTTGTCGACGGCTGTTGCTGGCGATGGCGGGTACCTTGTTGATCCAGAGACGTCAGCAGCGGTTCAGAGTGTGCTGCGTGGGTGGGCATCGATCCGTCACGCGGCGCGAG
>CAZMRS010000208.1:0-5143 GCA_964568435.1 uncultured Boseongicola sp.
CAACAAAGCTTATCGCCTCAGCCTCCAAACACGCGAGCAGCATATCCGCCGTGAAAAGGCGACGTCTAACGTGTGTACGGCGCAGGCATTGCTGGCTGTGATGGCATCCTTCTATGCCGTTTTCCACGGCCCTGATGGGCTGAAAGCCATTGCGCAGCGCATTCATCGCAAGACTGAGCGTCTGGTCATGGGGCTTGAAGCTGGCGGCTATACCGTTGAACCAAAACTCTTTTTCGACACGATCACGGTAGATGTCGGTGCCTTGCAAGGTGTTATCATGGACGCGGGGCGGCGCGAGCGGATCAACTTCCGCAAGGTTGGCGACACGAAAATCGGTATTGCCGTCGACGAGACTATTCGCCCGGCAGTGCTAGAGGGCGTTTGGCGCGCGTTTGGGTTGGATTTCAAGCGGACTGACTTCGAAGCGGGCTATACGCGACTTCCCGTCGAATATCATCGCACCAGCGATTTCATGACTCACCCAACGTTCCACCAGAACCGGGCAGAGACCGAGATGATGCGTTATATGCGACGCCTTGCGGACCGTGATTTGGCGTTGGATCGCGCGATGATCCCGCTTGGGTCCTGCACGATGAAGCTCAATTCCGCAGCCGAAATGATGCCGGTGACCTGGCCGGAGTTTTCCAACGTTCACCCATTTGCGCCGTCCGATCAGGTCGAAGGCTATGCCGAGATGATCGAAGATCTCTCGGAGAAGCTTTGCGATATCACTGGGTACGACGCAATGTCGATGCAGCCGAATTCGGGCGCACAAGGTGAGTATGCCGGGCTTTTAACCATAATGGCCTACCATCGCTCGCGCGGCGACGATCAACGTCGCATCTGCCTTATCCCGATCAATGCGCACGGTACCAATCCGGCGAGCGCGCAGATGTGCGGGATGGATGTAGTGGTTACGAAATGCACCGACAACGGCGACATCGACCTGGAAGACTTCCGTGCCAAGGCCGAGGAAGCGGGCGACAAACTGGCCGCCTGCATGATCACCTATCCGTCGACGCATGGTGTGTTTGAGGAAACTGTGCGTGAGGTTTGCGAGATTACGCATGCGCATGGGGGACAGGTGTATCTCGATGGGGCGAACCTGAACGCGATGGTTGGGCTGTCGAAGCCTGGCGAGATTGGTTCGGACGTGAGTCACCTGAATTTGCACAAGACATTTTGCATTCCACACGGCGGGGGCGGGCCTGGCATGGGGCCGATTGGTGTGAAATCTCATCTTGCTCCGTTCTTGCCCGGTCATCCCGAAACCGGCGGTCGCGAGGGCCCCGTCAGTGCGGCGCCATATGGTTCACCGGGCATTCTGATGATCCCTTGGGCCTATATCCTTATGATGGGCGGAGATGGTCTGACACAGGCGACCAAGGTCGCCATTCTGAACGCCAACTACATCGCCAAACGGCTGGATGGTGCGTTTGAAGTCCTGTTCCGGGGCAATAAAGGCCGCGTTGCCCATGAGTGTATTCTCGACACGCGCCCCTTCGCCGACAGTGTTCATGTCACCGTCGACGACATTGCTAAGCGATTGATCGACAACGGTTTCCATGCCCCAACGATGAGCTGGCCCGTCGCAGGAACCTTGATGGTTGAGCCAACGGAATCTGAAACCAAAGCCGAACTGGACCGGTTCTGTGATGCGATGTTGGCAATCCGTGAGGAGATCGCGGCGATCGAGGCGGGAGACATAGATGCGGAAAACAACCCGCTGAAGAACGCGCCGCATACGGTCGAAGATCTCGTCGGTGAATGGGACAGACCCTATAGTCGCGAGCAGGGGTGCTATCCGAAGGGTGCATTCCGCGTCGATAAGTATTGGCCGCCGGTCAATCGGGTCGACAACGTTTGGGGCGATCGCCATCTGGTCTGCACGTGTCCGCCGCTGGATGAGTATTTGGAAGCCGCCGAATAGGTCGCCAAGAAGAACAGAGCCGCCCTGATATCCTGGGCGGCTTTTGCTTTTGATCGGTCAGCTAGTGACGAACGTCGCGTATCGCCCAGACTGTGCCAATGAACAGCGCGAACAATAGGGTCGTACCCATTCCAGAGTACACCCCAAGCGTTTGAAGTGCATTCAGCCCGTGAACCAGCATCATGATGAGGCTGCCCAAAAAGGCGAGTGGTACGGTGAGAAGGACAGCTCCGAATGACATATGGGGTCCGGGGCTCCGGTTGGGGGTTCGAGTGGTGGGGCAATAGCACCCCGAAGCGACGGCAAAGTCAACATATGGTTGCGACTATGCTAGGTGGGCCCATCAATTGTGGGAGCGAACCCTTCAAGCGAGTGATCGCGTACAGCTCGCAATAGTTCCACGAAGCCCGATACTTGGTGATGGCAGTAGGCCTCGCCTTTCTCGGCCGTACCCAAATGGGCTTCGCCGACTGTGCCAGATGAGTTTAAGTCGGAGGATACCCATCCGTAAGATATTGGGCCGATGGGAGGGATCGTCGCTGTCTCTGCAGTCGAACGGCAATCAACAGCTTTCGACATGTCCACTGTTTCTGGACGGAAGTGCAGCATGAGGGAGGTTTCGCGGTCGCCCCCATGGATGCCGAAGGACGTTTCTTGTTCGGAAAAGAGACCCGCAGGCGCACCGAAATTACCCCACTGACACTTCACGGCCAACATACCTGCGTGCACGCGCAATTCCCGGGAAAGTATTGATATCAAGTCAAGATTTCCGCCATGGCTGTTGACGATGACGATCTTGCGCACACCGGCGCGCGCCACTGACAGGCCAATCTCGCGCCACGCTGTGAGGGCCGTTTCAGCAGTATAAGTAAGCGTGCCACGGGCATGGAGATGCTCGTTCGATTTTCCGACGGCCTGAATGGGCAAGATACGAATTTCGAGATCGTCGGGGCACTGTTTGCGCAGCTCTGCGAGCATCCCTTCAGCGATCATTGTGTCGGTTCCGACCGGGAGGTGTGGCCCGTGCTGCTCGATCGCGGCGGTCGGCAGAATTGCGATTACTTTTTCAGAGTCGATCCCGTCATATTCGGTGGTGCGGTAGTCGGCCCAATCGAAACGGCGTGTCATGTGGCCTCCTTAGGAGCGTATGTGGCGTCGAGCCTGGACTGGAGATAGTCGGCTGCGCGGATGGGTGGGTATTTCGGCTCGCCTGTGCCGGGGAAGGCGCTGACGATGGTGTCAGGATTGGCTTCGACAAAGAACGCCACAGAGCGGCGCGTCTTTTTCGGGGGCAGGACGCGGTGTGGTGTCGAGACATAGATATCGTTGGACCATCGCATCATACAGTCGCCGATATTCACGACATAGGCGTCTTCGACGTGTGGCACGTCGATCCAATCACCGCCGCGGGGGCGAACTTGAAGGCCGGGTTCTCCATCGGTCATCAACAGCGTGATCGCGCCGTAATCGGTATGGGCGCCAGCTCCGATTTCGTTCGCAGCACCACTGGCAGGTGGGTAGCGAAGTACGCGAAGGGCGCTCAGAGGTTCCTTGAACAGGGTGTCGAAATGGTTAACCGGCAGTCCGAGATCTTCAGCCATCAGGGACAGCACCGCCAACCCCTGGGCCTGAGCGGCGTCATAGTACGCCAGCATCGTCTCGCGGAAGGCGGCGACGTCGGGCCATTGGTTCAGGCCGCGGAACGGTTCGCCGCGCAAGACTCGCGGATCATCAGAGGCGATGTCGAGACCGACGTTGAACGTTTCTTTCGTGTCGACTTCGGGCCGGGTCTCATCCAGGCTCTCGTCGCCCCTGGCACCCCAGCCGCGAAAATGCGGTGTATTGAGGATGGAGACTTTTTGTTTTTCGTCAGTAGGTTGCGCGAAGAACGCGTCGGAAACCTCGAACATCTTGGCGCGGAGTTCTGCGCTGACGTCGGGGTGCTGCAGCACGATGAAGCCCTGTGTTCTGAAGGCTTCTCCAACTTCCTCAACAACGGCGGCGCGGTCTGTTCTTATCCTTTGCCAATCTATGACCGGGATCATGCTGCGACAGCCTTGGCAATAGGTTGGCCAACGAACCGATCCATTTTCGCGGCGACGCGTGCCAGATGTTTCTTGCGGGATACGTCGGTTGACGAGTCCATGAGGTAGTGCGCCGCAAAGGTACGCCTTACCCGTGGCGCGCAGAGCAATCCCACGCCGCGCATGATCGTGCGCTTTCCGGGTGCGCCGACCAGTTGTGTGAGCCACCAACTCGCGCCGCAGGTTGTGAAAACGCCAAGGCGGGTCACGTTATCAAGGCCGCGGCGGATCGTGGCGTTTTCAGAGTCCGGCATCAAGAACGCCACGTCGGGCAGGAAAACGCGGTCGAGCCAGCCTTTCAAAACAGCGGGCAGACCATACCACCAGGTTGGATAAACAAAGATTAACGTATCGCACCATTGAATGTCGTCGACGTCGCTTTGCACCGGCACACAGTTTTCGGGGCAGTCCAGATAACCCTCGTGCTCTGGAGCTGAGAGCACGGGATCAAACTGTCGCGCATAAGGATCCGTGACGCGGATTTCTGCACCAACACCCTGTAATTTCTCGACAACCACATCGCGAACGGCGGCCGTGAAGCTGGTCTCGCGAGGGTGGCAATAGACGACAAGGGCGCGCATCAGAGGTCCTTCATTTCGCGGGCGACTTTTGTGAGATGGGCGGCGCGCTTGGCGTCGCTGGCCCGGTTCATGTCATAGAGCGCAATGTACCGCATTTTGGTCGGGCGTGTCACATGCCAGATGGCGCGCTTCACGCACATGCGGGGCGGATCGCCAGCTAATGTGGCACGCATACGGGTGCCGCCGTAGGTCGTGACGGCGGCGAGCTTCTTGATGTGGGTGAGGTTCGGTTTGACCTTGCCGTCCACGAGCTTGAAGGACACGCCGGGCAGGAAAACGCGATCGAGAAACCCTTTCAAAATAGCCGGATAGCCGAAGTTCCAGACCGGAAAACAAAGGATCAATGCATCGGCAGCGCGAAGGCGCTCGACGTAGTCTTTGACGGGTTCGATGTTCGAAGGTTCGTCGTGGTAGTTGGTGCGCTCTTCGGTCGTAAGAACAGGGCTGAAGTTTTCCCGGTATAGGTCACAATCATCGACGTCCCATCCGCGTTCTTCCAGTGATTCCAACACGGTATGGTGAAGCGCCGCGCCGTAGCTGTCGTCGCA
>CAZMRS010000209.1:0-5133 GCA_964568435.1 uncultured Boseongicola sp.
GCAGCCGCCTGAGATTTTTCCAATGCCAACACGCCGTCGGAAAGCGACAGCGCAGCGCGCCCAAGAGCAATTGATCCCGACGACACCAGCACGACATCAACGCCGCTCGCGCGTAGCTCGGCAACGTCCTCCGCAAGTGTCTTCAGCCAGTCGGCCCGTAAGTGGTCGCCTTCGACCAATAGAGCCGAGCCGATCTTTACGACGACCCGTTTTGCGGCTTCTAAGGACGCCATGGTGCGGGCTCCTCTACCTCTTCCTTTTGCCGAAGCCGGTCTTGATCAATTTTGCCACGCACTGCGCGCAAGACACCCGTCAGACCTTCGCGACTAACTCCACTCAATGACAGGACAGGTCCAGCCACCGCCTCCAACGCCGACTTACGCTCGGCACGTTCCTCTTCGTCGAGCGCATCAATTTTGTTCAGCGCCGTGATCCGAGGCTTGGAGGCAAGTTCCCCACCGTAGGCCTCCAACTCGTTGATAATTGTGGTATAATCGCCCGCGACGTCCTCGGATGTACCGTCCACAAGATGGAGCAGAACGGCACAGCGCTCCACGTGTCCGAGGAACCGGTCACCTACCCCACGCCCTTCGTGCGCACCTTCGATCAGACCGGGAATATCGGCCATCACAAACTCGACCTCGTCTACGCCGACGACACCGAGGTTTGGATGCATCGTCGTAAACGGATAATCCGCAATCTTGGGGCGCGCATTCGATGTTGCTGCAAGGAACGTCGATTTCCCCGCATTCGGCAAACCCAAAAGCCCGGCGTCTGCGATAAGCTTCAACCTCAACCATATCTCACGCTCAATCGATGGCTGCCCCGGGTTGGAGCGACGCGGCGCTTGGTTGGTCGATGATTTGAAGTGCAGATTGCCGAACCCACCGTTGCCGCCTTTGGCCAGCAAGACGCGATCACCAACTTGCGTCAGGTCGGCGATAACCGTTTCCTCGTCCTCATCAAGAATCTCTGTCCCCACCGGCACACGTAGGACTATGTCATCTCCGTCCTTACCAGTGCGCTGCTTGCCCATTCCTGGCTGACCGTTCTTCGCAAAAAAGTGCTGCTGATACCGAAAATCGATGAGCGTATTCAGCCCCTCGACCGCCTCTGCCCAGACGTCGCCACCACGTCCGCCGTCACCCCCATCAGGCCCGCCGTACTCGATGTACTTCTCGCGACGAAAACTCACGCAGCCGGAGCCACCGGCCCCGGAGCGAATTGTCACCCGTGCAAGATCAAGGAATTTCATGACGCTATCCTGAATGTATCTCGAGTCACCGCGTAAGTGATCACGGTCGCAGGCTCAAGCCTTCCCTTTGATGATGCCGTGTCTTTACCTGTCTCGACGAAGCCCATTTTGCGTAGGATACGACCCGAAGCAGGGTTATCCTCGAAATGATCCGCAGCCAAAGTATTGATCGGAAATCGGTTGAAAAGTTCGGGCAAGAAAGCTGAGACTGCTTCTGTCGCAAAGCCCTGTCCCCAATGGCTTTCGGCGATGTAATACATGAGAGAAAGCGGCTCACCCCCGCAGCCCACGCCACCAATCAGCTGTCCTTGATGCTCAACGCCAAGGATAAATCCAAGGTGCCCACTCCACTGACGCGCCTGAAGCGCAGCTTGGGCATCGGCCAGCGTCCAGTTGTTTGGAATGGTCGACACACCACGCGTAAGACCGGGCGTAATAAATGACAACAACGCCTCTGCATCCCCATCCTCCCAGGGTCGCAGCGTGAGGCGAGGCGTGTAGATTGTGAAACCAGCCCGAGCCTCCCATCGCTCTCTGGTCAGGATCATTTCATGACTCGTCACAGTTTGTGACAACGCTCGCGCATCGCGCTCGCCTTGCCCAGTTATCACGAAGCCAAGGGCCTTAAGGACGGTGCCAGAGCGGTCGTTGGTCTCAAAGAAAGATGCGCCCAGCGCTGCCTTTCCCGCCTCGCCAAACCAATAATCAACTACAGCCTTTGCCGCCTCGAATGCGTAACCCTTCCGCCAGACCGGCCGCGCCAACCAATACCCAAGCTCCGGATCAATTCCGATGCAACCTTTCAAACCATCATCGTCACAGATAGCCCAAACGAACGTGCTATCCGCTAAAGTCTTCTCAATGAACCAGTCTGCGTCTTCACGCGTGTAGGGATACGGCACGACCGAAAGCCATCGGCTCACGTCATAGTTTCCGACGCCCTCAACAAGGGCGTCAGCATCACTGGGGTCCAAAGGACGAAGCGTCAGGCGCGGCGTCCTTAGGACGGGAAGCGCCTGGAGTGCCATGGTTCAGTCGTCCAAGCGCTTTAGATATGTCCACGTCGGGACCGTTGAGCTGCGCGCAACTGAAAATGTTTCGGCGTCGCCAAGGTATTGGAAGCCAGCATTTGTCAGCACGCGAGCGGATGCCGGATTGTCCTGAAATACGCTCGCAAACATCGTCTTGTCACCATTCGGGTTCGCAGCAATCATGCCGCGCACAGCCTCGGACGCAAGACCGGAGTTCCAGAATGCAGGAACAACCCAATAGCCAATCTCCGACTGGCTGCGATCCATGCGCTCAAGTGCGATCAGACCGAGAAACTCACCTAAGCCGGTCGATGAACCGTCCAGCACCCAAATATCTTCCGCGCGGCCTTCATCCAGCGCGCGCGAAATCAAGGTATCGACCGCACCGGGTGGCAAAGGATGAGGGATTGTGCGCGTCATCTTGGCAACGCGTTCGTCACTTCCGAACAACTCAAGATTGCCTGCATCAGAGCGCCGGATCGCGCGCAACACCATACGCTCGGTCTCAATCGCCGGTTGGTTTACAATGGTTTCCAGTTTCACGGGGCTCCTCCTTCGCCTCGTTCACTGCACCAACCGCCCCTCATCGGCGATGCATGGTCTAAATGGGTATTTGCAGTCTCTGCGACAAGTCGATCATCAAAACGTTAAAGGGGACCGGCTTATCGCCGATCCCCTTTTTGAACTTACCATGCCAGGGTCGGCTTACTCAGCTGCCTCCGCTTGCGGGAGCACCGAGATAAATGTGCGGCCTTTGAGACCTTTGTGGAAAGTCACATTGCCTTCGGCGGTAGCAAAGATTGTGTGGTCACGACCAATGCCGACGCCCTCGCCCGGCCACCACTTGGTGCCGCGCTGACGCACGATAATGTTGCCCGGAATGACCGCCTGGCCACCGAATTTCTTTACGCCAAGGCGACGACCGGCTGAGTCGCGGCCGTTACGGCTGGAACCACCTGCTTTTTTATGTGCCATGTGTCTGTCTCCTTACTTTACGAGGGCTTTGGCCTGTTCGACCCAGCCTTCGCGTTCGATACGGCCTTTGAACGACAGCTTTTCGTCGAACTCGGCGATGTCAGATTCTGTCCACGCAGCGATTTGCGCGAAAGTCGTCACGCCTGCAGCAAGCAGTTTTTTCTCAAGCGCAGGACCGACACCGGACAGCTGCTTGAGATCATCAGCGCCAGCATCAGCTGCTTTGGCTTTGGGTACAGCAGCTTTCTTCTCAGGCGCTGCTTCTTTCTTTGGTGCTGCTTTTTTGGCAGGCTTCGCTGCCTCGACCGCAGCAACCGAAACCGAACCCGCACCAACAGCAGCTTTCACGCCAGATTTATCTGCACCTTTCTCAAGGATGTCGGTCACGCGAAGGAGCGTGAGTTGCTGACGGTGACCTTTCGTGCGCTTCGAGCCGTGCTTACGACGACGCTTCACGAAGTGGATAACCTTTTCACCTTTGATCTGGTCGATGATCTCGGCCTGTACGCCAGCACCATCAACAAAAGGCGTTCCAACAGTGGCACCCACCATCAGAATCTCGTTGAATTGAACTTTTTCGCCGGCGTCAGCTGCGAGCTTCTCAACGCGGAGCACATCGCCCGCTTGAACCCGATACTGCTTGCCACCAGTCTTCATGACCGCAAACATTTGATCTTCCTTCATTTTCCGCGTTCTTTGGCCCCAGGAATTTGTCCAGGTGTTTCGGATTTAAACCGCCTCGAACAGCGCGCCTATCGGCGTCATTAAACAGTAAAAGGCGGACCTTCGCCCGCCAGAGCCCGGCTTATGCGTCCAAGTCGGCCACAAGTCAAGCGAAACAACGCACCAAATGCATCAGACCAAAGTCAAATATCGTCGCCCTGCATGAACCGCGACGCCGCGCTGCCGAGCGAATACGAGATGCGATTAAACACAACATCAAAACCGGCAAACAAAGCGCGGTTGAGATCCTTGCCAGCTTCTGACGTCGACAGCGCCTGATAGGCCGCAAGGTCGTCGTCGCCAAGAGGTTCATACGCCAGTGCAAGATACGGCAGCATCCATTGCGTCGTCTCCTGGCGGATTTCCGGCTCCTGCGCCCAGATATCCTGCAAGATGACATCCTCTGTCAGATCGAAACTCCCGCCGTCTGCCAATCCGCGATAAAACGCCAGAGATGCATTCAAAGCACCGGCAACATTCAACTCAATCAAATCGTTTGTCTCGACAAAAGCTGCTATGGCATCCGCTCTTGCTAGGTCGCGATCCGGCAAGCGCAAAAACGCCTCTTTAGCCGCTTCTTCGACGTCTTCGTCGAGCAACGCGTGTCGGGCAGCAATTTCCAACGAGATGATTTCCGCACCCAAATCAGACGCAAAGAACTCCAACAGCGGCTTCACATCGCTTTCAGCCAGCTCGGCATCGAAAGCCTCACGAAACTCCACTTCCATGCGCCGAGTATCGTATATTGACGAAACAATCGTGTTCCAGCCGTCTGCGCGTTCAGGAAACATGCTTTCGCGTATCTCATCGGACTGTTGGAGCCCTTCCACACGGAGAATGTCCATAAGCTCGCCCGTACCAAGCGCTTCGAACAGCGTGTCCAGCTCTGCCTCGGTCGCAGCGTACGCCGGCAGGGCCGCAACGACAAACACCACGGATGCGGCGGCGATCTTTAAAGTCTCAAGCATGTTCTCTCACCATCATTTCTTCAGAAGGTAAGCTTCCGGAAGCAACGCGCCAAGAGGTCAGACCGCATTTGTAGAATTTGGCTTGCACGGTTCTCGCCCTTCCACTACATCGCGGATCTGACCCTTCGCGGAGAGGTGCCGGAGTGGTCGAACGGGGCGGTCTCGAAAACCGTTGTCCCTT
>CAZMRS010000210.1:0-5124 GCA_964568435.1 uncultured Boseongicola sp.
CAAGCGAAGAAAACCACCGCCAATCACGGCTCCTTAGAACCGCAACCTACGGCCCTTTGCGGACACTGAGAAATGCCAACGATGCTGCATTGCAGCTTCCTGAAAGCGGACCTTCCCCGTATGTTCGATCCAACTACAGCCTGTAAAAGACCCGCTATGCTAAGAGGAAATCCCGAGATCCAGCGCCAATTAGGCCGCACGTTCGATTTGGACGATGAAATTCGAGGTTCCGCCAAATTCTCTAATTGTGGAAATTACCGCCCTTACCTCAGTCGAAGCTGGCATCCAGGCCCTGCAATACTCTGGCTTTGCATGAACCCATCATCAGCTACCCATGTTTTGGATGATGCAACCTCACGAAAACTCACGCGTCATTCCCGCCGCCTTGGCTTTGGCAAGCTTTTTCTTCTCAACGTTATGGACTACCGAGCAACCGACCCAGCTCAGCTTCCGGAAGGCGAGGAGCGATCTGCGCGGAACCTCGACGAAATCAGACGTTGCGTTCGCCACGCTACTTGTGTGGCTCTCGCCTACGGTGGGCTACGGCAAAATCCAAGGTGGATCGAATATGCAAACGACGCTCTCCAGGCTTGCCATGGAGCAGCCATGTGCCGTGTCGCCACCAATCGAGATGGTTCCCCTCGGCACCCACGTAGGTTTCCTGCGAATTTTGAGCTGCAATGCCAATAACGTCACTACATCCTGAGTTGAGGGCCCAAAGCTGCCCTCAGAGGAATGACTTAGATGCTGCGGTGCGGAAAATCAAAGCAGCCGTTCACCGTATGTCGCAAAGCAACTTCCCGAAACCGGACATTTTCGATCGTCGACAGTGTCTGGATAATAGCTGCAATTCTGTTTGCGAAAAGGTAGACTGATGTGCTGGTGAGGGTTTCTCTTATGAGTTGTATGTGGAACAGTTAAGGTCATGCCGATTTCATTTACGCCAGTCGAAGAAAAGGATTGTTGGTCCGGGTCCACATGGACGATCGACAACGAGGATGAACTTGCGGAATTGATCGCACGTGTTGCCATTGGACAGTCCCGAACTGTGGAGCGGATCCTACGGGCCACCGGTGACCTACCCGCAGGCTATCCAATGGGCGGCTTCGAAGGCGCAAGGCAACTACTGACTGTTGGCACCGGTTCTAAAACATATCACCGGGATGGATGGGTGTTTCAGGTCATTGCCTGGATTGCCGCACATCGCTTTGATGAAGATGCCCTTATCCGATCGCCACAAATGATCAAAGCTGACAAAGGCTTGGACGGTCTTATAATTGAGTTCGATGACGACGGCATTGCACAGGTCGTCATATGTGAAGAGAAAGCTACCCAACATCCCAGACAGAAGATCAAATCTCAGGTCTGGCCAGAGTTTGAACAGTTTGAGACAGGCGCGCGCGACAATGAGCTTGTTGCGTCGGTTACATCGCTACTCGAGAAATCGGATGATCCGGATCCCGATCAAACCGTCGCCGATATCCTTTGGAAAGAAAAACGTGCCTATCGGGTGGCCGTGACAGTCGGCGAAAAGCACGCATCACCTAAAGGGCGCAAGCGGCTGTTTAAGGGGTACGATCACAAGGTGTTGGGCGACGTGGATCGGCGCCGCGCGGAAACTTTAGTCTTGGACGACGTGCGTGAGTGGCTGGACGAGATAGCTAAGAAAGCGCTTGTCGCGATAAACGACGCGGAGGTCGACAGCCTTGTATGATCCCACCACAGCAGCGCTAATTCGATCCACACCAGAACTCGATGATCTGGATACTGAAGCCTTGCCGGATCGGCTCGCAAGGGCATTTGCGGAAATTGTATCGGCTCGTGTGATGCTGCGAGAAGGCGGTGAGGACTTTGTCTCCCTCGGCGAAACGACAACGTTTGCACGTCGGCTGGCCCAAACCAACGAAGCTTTGGTCGCAATCGACCCTGATCGGGAGAACCGGGCTGCTGCAGGCTTTGTTGCCGCGAGCGCTTACCAATTGCTGTATCAAGCGCGCACGCTGACAGAACCAGAGCCGACTACATCGTTCGTGACACCTGAAGGGATAAGCTCTGAAATTTCAGCGATGCTGCTCTTTTTGGTTGCTGAAGCATCGGCCGACGCGGCGGAAGTTGCGGCTGCCATACGCGTACCGAGCGGTGACAGGCTTCAATCCGAATTGATCCTTCATTTAATCATGTTGGCAAACGGCCAAGTTGGTCGGATTCGACAGCGCAAACGACCTCGACAAGTTGATCTTGTCACTGGTTCGGGGCGCGAACGCGCAAATGCTGCGCTTTACTATCGAATCTTGCGCGGTATTCGGGCACTTGCCTATGTGCTTCAGGGACAACGCATCAGAGGATTTGTGGATCCGATCGCTGTCTTCACTGAAGTCAAACAATTAGCTGCGCCCGGCGCAGAAGAGATTGCAGAGGGATACCCTTACAGTGCAGTCGCAGTATTCCCTGGGCCATTTCACTTGGCAAGTCTTCTGATCGCAGCAGGTTCGGCGCTAATTGACAGCGCGGTTGTTAACTTGCCTCCTCCGGAGGGAGTGGATGGAGACCGGTGGGCTACTGCAATGCAAACGGTCGCCGAGACGCGACCATATCTTTGGCGCAATCACAGAGACGCTATTGAGCAAGGCTATCTGGAAATTGGAACGTCCTCGGCGATAGGTTTTCCAACCGGAGCCGGCAAGTCGACAACAGCCCAACTCAAGATCCATGCAACGCTGTTGTCAGGCCGCAAAGCAGTCTTCCTGGCCCCCACCCATGCCCTCGTGGACCAGACAACGCGGGACCTCCGCGATGCCTTCCCACGGGCAACTGTGCGCGGCGAGCGCACCGACGAGTTTGGGTTTTCGAGCCAGGGAGAAGACCTACCCGACCTCATGGTTATGACGCCCGAGGCCTGTCTGCTTTCAAGCCACATGGAGCCGGAACGATTTGACGATGTCGGCCTTATGATTTTCGACGAGTGCCATCTTATGCATGACAGTTCAGATAGGGACCGACGGGCGATCGACGCAATGCTCTGTATTTTGGGCTTCACGCGTGTCGCACCTGATGCTGATATCGTACTCTTGTCAGCAATGATGAAAAACACGGATGAACTCAGCGGTTGGCTTGAGGAGCTTACGGGTAGAAAATCCTTGCCTCTCGACAATGCATGGAAACCCACCCGCCAACTCAGAGGATGTGTTGTTTATGACGCCAAACGACACGCAAAGCTGGAAAAACTGCTAAGAGCCGAACGAATAAAGAAGCCAAAGGGAGGCGTTCCGGTCGCTGTAAAGCGTCAGCTCACTGCCACGCCAAAAGGGTTCTTCAGTGTCAAGCAGACCTGGGCGTCTCAGGTTCGGCGGGATTATACGCTGGTTCCACTGCTTGATACCGCTCTTGAATTCTCATCCAACAAGTTCTGGAAGCTGACACCCAACTCTGGGGTTGTCGCAGCGTCCATTGCCGTTGCAGCTGCTCAGGCCGGTTTGCGCACGCTTGTCTTTTCGCAGTCCATTCCAAACGCGTTCTCGATCTCGGAAAAGGCACGCGTCGCGCTTGAGGAATGTGACGTCAAACTAACCGAAACTGAGCAGCGGTATTATGAAGTTGCTGTCGATGAAATGGGGGGAGCCGACCAGCTCTACCTGACACTCCAAAATGGAAAGCTTGTGTCGCAGGCGGCAACGCATCACGGCCAACTGCTTCCTGAGGAAAGGCAGCTGGCCGAAGCACTCTATAAGCGCGATGACGCTCTGTCTGTCCTCGCTGCAACCCCAACACTCGGCCAGGGTATGAACCTGCCCGCAGATCTGGTCATCATCGCAGAAGATAGCCAATACGACGTGGCATCGGGACGCAAAGACCTCTTGGAACCGGAAGATCTCCTCAATGCCGCCGGGCGCGCGGGGCGGGCTGGCGAAAGCGCGACAGGTATCGTCTTGGTTATCCCCGGGAAGGTTGTTCCGCTGGATGATGCCGAAAATAAGATTGGTGGTAGATGGACGCGTCTCCGCGCGATCTTTGGGCAGTCTGACCAATGCCTGGTTTTGGACGATCCGTTTACTGCACTGATGGATCGCATTCACGACAAAGCATCCGACATCGGAGATCTGGAACGATATGTCGTCGCGCGGCTTGCGGAGACTGATCAAAGTGAAGACGGTGTCCTCGATGTGCGGCTTGGTCTATCAAGAAGCTTCGCCGCCTATCGCAAACGTCAGGATGCGGAAGACGATTGGGTTGAAAGCAGGACAGCAGCCGCCCTTTCTCTCTTGAAGGATGATAACGAAGACCTTCCCGTTGAATCGCTGTCTCTGCGCAACACCGCCTCTATGTTGGGTCTTCCCGAAGATGTCCTGAAGGACCTGTCAGATGCCCTTGTCGAGGAGGGGTTTCAGAGTTTTCAGACGGTTGAAGTATTGTGTGATTGGATGTTCGAGTGGCTGGCTGCAAAGCCTGAACATTTGGCACGGGTGATCAAGCCTGACAGTTTGGAGTATCTGTTCGGAACAGACTTCAAAAAGCTTAAGGACGACGCTCAGCGTACATCTTTCGCTCTTCCAAAATTGCAGGCAGCGTTGAAGCTGTGGATGAACGGCAAGCCTCTCAAGTCGATCCAAATGGCACTGTCTGACAAAACCCGAGACACTAAGCGCAGTACAAGTGCCCGAAAGTTCGTTATCCGGCTTATTCCGGATATCGCACATTTGATGGGGGCCCCTCTTCAGATCTTGCAAGGTCACATCAATGTACACGCCGATGAAGAGATCAGTCCAAGTACTGCCTTAGGTCTTGCCAATCGTTGCGTCAGACGCGGTTTCTCTAGCGCGGAAATGGCGGCCTTTGGGACGCAAATGTTGTCAGCAAGATGGGCTCGACGTGAAGTGCATAGAAATTTTGCGTCCATCACACCCTATCTCCGGCCGGCAGGCGAACACGAAACCCTCGACGGACTTGAGTTGCGCGTTGAGTTGGCATCAGATGAGGAACTCAACAACAGAAGTTTTCCCGATCCGTTCCAAGACGATTGATAACGGACGATACAGCAACTTCGGTTCCCCGAGCGTAGCACTGAAAAGGCCATCGAGGTGAACAGTCGGGTCAAACCAGAGACTAACATTCGAGCGTCCGCTTTGT
>CAZMRS010000211.1:0-5122 GCA_964568435.1 uncultured Boseongicola sp.
GTCCACTGCAAGACATGCGACATCAAAGATCCCTCGCAAAACATAGTCTGGACGACGCCTCAGGGCGGCGACGGGCCAAATTACCCGAATATGTGAGTGAAGCGCGACAGAAGTGGTAAACTGTCGCGCCCCCCATTGCCTCGTATGGTTGGCCCGTCTACGTTTTCCGGAAAATCGATAGGGAACATCTATGCCGTTTATCCGCACGCTGACGATTGCCGCCGCCCTTGCAACCGCGGCACCAGTTTGGGCAGACCCCGCGTCCGGCAGCTACCTCGCTGCACGATCCGCGATGATGGCGAATGACTATGAAGAGGCCGCACAGCAATTTACCCGCGCGCTCATTCGCGACAGCCGCAACCCCCTTTTGATCGAAAGCGCGTTGACGTCTTATGTGGCGCTCGGCGACTTGGAACGCGGTGTGCCCCTTGCACGTCGCCTGGTTGAAACAGGCACGTCCAGTCAGGTGTCGTCGCTCGTCCTCGCAGGAGACGCTGCCAAGCGTGGCGATTGGGACGGCTTGTTGGACGACATGGACGCTGGAATGACCATCGGTCCTCTGTTTGACAGCCTTCTGCGCGCCTGGGCGGAACTGGGCGCTGGGCGCATGAGCGACGCGCTTGCGAGTTTCGATGCGATCACCGGCAATCAGGGTGTTCAGGCCTTTGGCCTCTATCACAAGGCTCTTGCCTTGGGATCAGTCGGCGATTTTGAAGGCGCGGCCGAGATCTTCGCGGGTGAGCAAGGGACGACCATTCGCCTGACCCAGCGCGGCATCGCCGCCTACGTTCAGGTGCTCAGCCAGCTTGAACAGCCACAGGTGGCGCTTGATCTGATAAAGGCGACCTACGGAACCAACCCGCCGCCACAGCTTGAAGCGATGCGAGAGGCACTTGACGCGGGTGAAACGCTTGCTTTCGAAGCGGTGCGCTCGCCAGTAGATGGTGTTGCCGAGATCTATCACTCCATCGGAAGTGCACTGCGTGGAGAGGCGCAAGACGCCTATACGCTACTTTACATGCGCATGGCCCTGACCATCAGGCCAGACCACATTGACGCGCTTCTCGCCTCCGCCGAACTGTTAGAGGGGCTTGGTCAGTACGATCTGGCGACTGAAGTTTACGACACGGTCCCGCGCACATCTCCTGCATATTATGCCGCCGAACTCGGTCGGGCGGCAGCACTGCGCCGCTCAGACCGGACGGATGCAGCGATTGAGGTTTTAAAGCAGCTGACGGAAAGTCATGGCGACAATCCAAACGTCCATGTGGCCCTGGCTGATGTGCTGCGCCAGACCGACAATTTTGAGGAATCGATCCCTGTCTACACGCGCGCGCTCGAGATGATCGGCGAACCGCAGGAAGAGCATTGGATCGTTTACTTCGCCCGCGGAATTTCGCACGAACGCACCGATCAGTGGGACGCCGCCGAAGCAGATTTTCGGGCCGCGCTTGAACTGCGCCCCGAACAACCTCAGGTTTTGAATTACCTCGGATACTCGATGCTCGAGATGAAGCGCAATCTGGACGAGGCTCTCGACCTTATCGAACGTGCCGTCGAGCAACGCCCTGACAGCGGCTACATCGTTGATAGCCTTGGCTGGGGTCTCTATCGACTTGGCCGCTATCAGGAAGCGGTTGAGCATATGGAGCGCGCCGTAGAGCTGCTTCCGATCGACCCGATTGTGAACGATCATCTGGGCGACGTGTATTGGGCCGTCGGACGCGAACGCGAGGCCGAATTCCAATGGCATCGGGCCTTGTCCTTCATCACCGAGGAAACTGACCCGAACGATGTGGACCCAGACCGCATTCGTCGCAAGCTCGAGGTCGGGCTTGATGTCGTATTGAACGAGGAAGGCGAGCCGGCGCTGCAAGTCGCCCGTGACGATGGTTAAGGTCTTTGCACCGGCCAAAATCAATCTGACACTTCACATCACCGGCCAACGCGACGACGGGTACCACGAGCTTGATAGTTTGGTGACGTTTGCCTCGGTCGGCGACGAATTGTGGATGACCGAAGCCGGAATCGACTCCCTGACGGTCGAAGGCCCAGAGAGCGAAGGGGTCCCGGCGGACATGAACAACCTCGCTATGAAGGCCGCTCAGTTTGGTGGAGCAGGCCGACACGCCGCAATGACACTCACGAAACACCTGCCGGCGGCCTCCGGAATAGGTGGTGGTTCGGCAGATGCCGCCGCAGCGTGGCGTGGGATGCTTGCTCTGGGTCCTGAGGGCGAGACGCAGGCCGATACGCAATTCGCAATGCCCGAGATCATGCTTGAAACGCAAATGCGTGGCCTTTTGGCACTTGGGGCGGACGTGCCGATGTGCGTCATCAGCCGCCCACTGCGCGCCCGGGGCATCGGTGAAAAGGTCACGCTGCATGACCTGCCACAGATACCCTGCGTTTTGGTAAATCCGCGGGTTCCTGTCTCGACGCCACCGGTTTTCAAAGCGTTGAAAATCAAGAACAATCCACCCATGCCGGATGATCTTCCAACGTTTGAAACGCCGCGTGACTTGATTGCCTGGTTGCAAGATAAACGCAACGACTTGCAAGCACCCGCCATTTCGGTTGCGCCGGTCATTCGCGATGTGCTTGACCGTCTGGCCGAGTGCGATGGTGTTGGACTCGCGCGCATGTCGGGCTCTGGCGCGACTTGTTTTGGTCTGTTTGAAGAAATCGAAGATGCGAAATCAGCGGCCCATTCATTGCGCGACAGCAACCCGAACTGGTGGGTGGCAGGCTGCGTCCTGGGCGACATGCTCCAAAAGGCGCTTCCTAGCCCTTAATTTCCGCATCCCGGCCTTTCCCACAGCACTCGACCGCGCTACGTCTTTCTCAAAGAGGAGCCGAAGATATGCTGACTGTCATCTCACCTGCCAAACGCCTTGACTGGAGCGCGCGCGACGTTGATTTGACTGCCCCTAAATTCGAGAAGGAGGCAGGTCGCCTGGCAGGCCACGCGCGCCAACTGACGCTCGGAAACTTGAAAAGCCTGATGGGGCTTTCGGACGATCTGGCGCGCCTGAACCGTGATAGGTTCCGCGCTTTCGCTGATCGGCCAGATGCCGACACGACCCGCCCGGCGGTTTTTGCTTTTGCAGGTGACACGTATCAGGGATTGGAAGCGGAAACGCTCGATCCTGATGCGTTGGAGCGCGCCCAAACCCACCTGCGCATCCTTTCGGGGCTGTATGGCTCTCTTCGGCCCCTGGACGCCATCCAACCGTACCGCCTGGAAATGGGCAGTCGCCTCAAAACACGGCGCGGCGCGTCTCTCTATGCGTTTTGGGGCGATACGATTGCCAAGTCATTGAACGCAGATGCCGAGGCCATCGGTTCCGATATTCTCGTAAACTGTGCGAGTCAGGAATATTTCGGGGCCGTCGATCTCAAGGCCCTGAAACCGCGGGTTGTCACTCCACAGTTCTATGAGCTGAAGGGCGGAACGCCGAAGATCGTGAGCTTCTTTGCCAAAAAAGCCAGGGGTTCAATGGCCCGGTTCATTGTCGAAAACCGTGTCACGACGCCCGAAGGCTTGCAGGACTTCGATATGGGCGGGTACCAGTTCGTCCCGGACGCCTCCGACGACAGCACACTTGTTTTCCATCGCGACGAAGCGGCAGCAAAGGCGGCCTAAACGGCCTCCTGATCTGGTTCCTCGGCGACGTCTTCCTTCGGCAACGGCAGAACCGGACGGCAGTCGATTGGCTGGGCTTCAACAATATGGTCGATTAATTTCCTCTTTTTCAAAGGCTTGGTAAGGTAATGATCCACCCCAGCCGCCAGAATGTCATCGGCGTCGCCCTCCATCGCGTGCGCCGTGATTGCGATGATGGGGCAAGGCTCAAGCCCTTGGTCGGCTTCAATCGCCCGAATGCGCCGGGTGGCTTCTTTGCCATCCATCTTGGGCATGGAGATGTCGGTGAAAATCACGTCCGGCCGTTGGTCTTCGAATGATTGCACGGCCTCAAGACCGTTTTCGGCAAAGACCAGATCTATGTCTAAGGCCTTGAGCATTTTCTCCAGAACGAACCGGTTGGTGCGATTGTCCTCGGCAGCAAGCACACGCATGGCGCGCTGTGTGGGTGCCACGGCATCCGATTCGTCGGGGTCAAGATGGGTCGCATCGGACTCGTCTGTGCCGCCTGCCGCGTTTTCCGGTTGATCGGCGGGTTCGGCCTCGGCAGCGTCCTCAACCTCATCTGGGCTTGTGGGTTTCGCCGCCGGCTCTGCCGCTTCTATTGGTTCCCCCAGTTTTTCGATTTCGGCCTGTGGTTCCACGTCTTCCACATCTTGGCGTGTAATCTCGGTCTCATCCGGCTCATCCGGTGCTGCGAGCTCCACAAGACATGACATCATAAGCGCCCGCATCACAGGGCGGGGGAGGAGCTTGTCGAAAGGGTTATCCTCTTTCGCTATCTTCGTTGGGCCGTCCACAACTTTGAACAGCCCGGCGGGCGAATAGAGGTTGCGCACCTCTCGCGCCATAGCGAACCCACCGTCTTCTTCGGAAGTGTCCCCGACAACGATGATATCTCGAACTCCGGGACGCTCGGCGGCAAGGTCGCCGAATTCGTCCACCGTTGTTGGCTTTAAACCCACAAGCCCCAATTGCTTGGATAGCACAGTGCGATTCATGCCCGGTTCATGCACAATGATTGCCCGGTCCAACCATGGCGGGGCGGTGATGTCGTTTGGTTCGATGTCCTCGGTCGAGATAAGCGGTAACGAAAAGCCAAAGCCAGAGCCGACGCCTTCGCGCGAGTCCACCCAAACAGCACCACCCATCGCCTCGATCAAGCGCTTTGTGATCGCCAGACCAAGTCCGGTTCCATCATGCGCACGATCCTGGTCGTTTTCGACTTGTTGGAACTCCTGGAAAACCGACTCCAGCTTGTCCTCGGGTATGCCAATCCCCGTGTCTTCAACAGTAACATGAACCTGATAGTCGGTCTCGTTTTCGCCGGGCAAACCAACGACACGGATCAGGATATGCCCTTCATTCGTGAACTTTATGGCGTTCCCGACAAGGTTGGTCAGAACCTGCCTTATGCGGCCTGCATCACCGATATACGTCCCCGGCATAAAGAGATCGAAGTCGACGGCAATCTGA
>CAZMRS010000212.1:0-5076 GCA_964568435.1 uncultured Boseongicola sp.
CGATGTGGTGGAACGACAGCTACCACGAGACAGTTCTGCCCTTTACCAACAACATTCCGCAGCGAGACGGCGGAACACACTTGGCGGGTTTCCGGGGCGCGTTGACGCGGACAATTAACCTCTATGCGGGCTCCAGCGGCATTGCGCGTAAGGAGAAGGTCAACTTCACGGGCGATGATGCGCGTGAGGGTTTGACGTGTGTGCTTTCGGTCAAAGTGCCTGATCCGAAGTTTTCGTCACAGACCAAAGACAAGCTGGTGTCCTCCGAGGTACGCCCTGCCGTCGAAGGACTTATGAATGAACGTCTTTCGGAGTGGTTTGAGGAAAATCCAGGCCCCGCGAAAATGATCGTTTCAAAAATCGTCGAGGCAGCCTTGGCGCGGGAAGCCGCGCGGAAGGCGCGAGAGATGACGCGCAAGAAGTCCGCGCTCGATGTGGCTTCGTTGCCGGGTAAACTGGCGGACTGTCAGGAGAAAAACCCAGAGTTCCGCGAGTTGTTCCTTGTGGAGGGTGACAGCGCAGGTGGTTCGGCCAAACAGGGGCGGGCACGGGCCAATCAGGCTGTGCTGCCGCTTCGCGGTAAAATCTTAAACGTAGAACGTGCACGCTTTGATCGCATGCTAGGGTCTCAGGAGATCGGAACGTTGATTACGGCGCTCGGAACCGGGATTGGGCGTGATGAGTTCGACGTATCAAAATTGCGGTACCACAAGATCATCATCATGACCGATGCGGACGTTGATGGGGCGCATATTCGGACGCTGCTGCTTACGTTCTTCTTCCGTCAAATGCCGGAGATCATCGAAGGCGGGTATCTCTACATTGCGCAGCCGCCGCTTTACAAAGTGGCGCGTGGGAAGTCTGAAGTTTATTTGAAAGACCAAGCAGCACTGGACGACTATCTGATCCAGATGGGTGCCGATGGGGCAATCCTGCGGCTTGGGTCCGGTGAAGAAATTTCCGGCCAAGACTTGTTGCGTGTCGTCGATGAAGCCCGCCAGGTGCGGAGAGTTTTGCAAGCGTTCCCAACACATTACCCGCATACGATCTTGGAGCAGGCTGCGATTGCAGGCGCTTTCGTGCCAGGGCAGGTGGATGCTGATTTGCAGGGCACGGCTGATGCAGTGGCCAAGCGCTTGGATCAGGTTGCCGAAGAATACGAACGCGGTTGGCAAGGGCGGATCACTCAAGATCACGGGATCCGGCTGGCCCGTATTCTGCGTGGTGTCGAAGAAATACGAACGCTTGATGGTCCGATCCTACGATCCGGTGAAGCCCGCCGTCTGGGCGGCTTCACCGAAGGCTTGCAAGAGGTTTACGGCTCGACCGCGCGTCTGGTCCGTCGCGACCGTGAGATGACGCTCCATGGACCGTTGGACCTGCTAGACGCGATCCTCGCGGAGGGCGAGAAGGGTCTGAGCCTGCAGCGCTATAAGGGTCTGGGCGAAATGAACCCCGATCAACTTTGGGAAACGACATTGGACCCTGAGGCCCGGACACTCCTGCAAGTCAGGGTCGAGGACCTTGCGGAAGCCGACGATCTCTTCACCAAGTTGATGGGCGACGTGGTGGAACCGCGCCGGGAGTTCATCCAGCAAAACGCGCTTAGCGTCGAGAACCTCGACTTCTGATCGGTGGGTGGGGCGCTGCCCCGCTCGCTGACGCTCGCCCCCCGAGGTATTTGGCAAAGGGTGAAAACGGCCTTTGGGTAGGAAACTAGCCGAAAAGGGTTAACGCGGTTTCAAGGCTGCGCGCGCTGGTCACTTTCCATCGTCACGGAAATGCGTCTCACCTCGTGCGCGGGCTAGCATGATCTGTTTCTGCCGTTCCCGGAACCGAGCTTTGTCTTCGTCTGTTGTTTCGTAGATGCACTGGTGGCAGGACACGCCTTGCTCAAACTCAGGGCGTGATTTGTCGCCTTCGGAGATTGGCATACGGCAAGCGTGGCAGAGATCGTAAGTGCCTTCCTCAAGCCCGTGTCCGACCGCGACGCGGCCATCAAAGACAAAGCATTCGCCGTTCCAGAGGCTTTGGTCGGCGGGCACCTCCTCGAGGTACTTCAGAATACCACCTTTGAGGTGAAAGACCTCATCAACGCCCTGGCCAAGCAAGTAATTGGACGCCTTCTCGCAGCGGATGCCACCCGTGCAGAACATGGCGACTTTCTTGTTGTCGAAGCGTTGGGCGTTCTTCTCCCACCAGTCAGGGAATTCTCCGAAGGTTTTGGTCAGCGGGTCTTCCGCGCCTTCGAATGTTCCGATCGCAACTTCGTAGTCATTGCGGGTGTCGATGACGACGACGTCGTCAGAAGAAATCAATTCGTTCCAGTCTTCAGGGGCAACGTAGGTGCCGACGCTGGCGCGCGGGTCAACGTCGGGTTGGCCCATCGTGACAATCTCGCGCTTCAGCCGCACTTTCATGCGAGGGAAGGGCATGGCTTCTGCCGTGCTTTCCTTCCATTCGATGTCGGCGCATCCAGGCAGGCTTTGGATGTGAGCAAGAGCTGCGTCGATCCCAGCGCGCGTACCCGCGATGGTCCCGTTGATGCCTTCCTTTGCGAGTAGGAGGGTGCCTTTCACGTCATTTGAGCAGCAAACCTTGGCCAGCGGGCCCTGAAGGGCTGCCGGGTCGGGAAAGGGCGTGAACTTATATAGCGCGGCGACGGTGAACATGGGCGCTCGCCTAAGGCAAACGCGGCCCAAGCTCAAGGGGAGCGGTTGACGAGGGTTGGCAGTGTTTCTAGGCATTGCGCAGGCGAATTTCTGGAGTAAGCCCCATGCGACCGACCAATGAAGCGATCCTTGTGATTGATGTGCAAAATGATTTCTGCCCGGGCGGCGCTTTGGCGGTAGCTGGAGGGGACGAGATCGTCGCGCCGATCAACGCATTGGTGCCGGAGTTCGGGGTACGGGTGTTTACCCAGGATTGGCACCCGTCGGATCACTCGAGCTTTGCGTCACAGCACGAAGGGCACGATCCATTCACGCTGATCGACATGCCCTACGGTCCTCAGGTTTTGTGGCCGGACCATTGTGTGATCGGTAGCGACGGCGCTGGGTTTCATAGTGCCTTGGATACGCGAGGGGCCGACATGGTGATCCGCAAAGGGTTTCGTCGCGAAATAGATAGCTATTCAGCGTTTTTTGAGAACGATCACAAGACACCTACAGGGCTTGAGGGCTACCTCAAGACGCGTTGTGTGGACACTGTGACAGTTGTTGGGCTGGCAACTGATTACTGCGTGAACTATTCAGCCGTCGATGCCGCAAAGCTAGGGTTCAATGTGACAGTGATTGAGAGTCTATGCCGCGCGATTGACCTTGATGGCTCTTTGGCTGCGGCCAAGGAAGGCATGGCCACAGCAGGTGTTAAGCTCGCTTAATGACCCCCAGCGAGGATGCCGGTGCGAACGGAATAGTCGGTTGCGACCTCGTAGTCGGGGTCGTCGTCACTGTCGACGATGAGCTGTCCGGCCTTGGTAAGCAGGCGGTGGCAGTCTTTACTGAGGTGCCTTAGCTGTAGCTTCTTGCCCGCGGCTTCATATTTCTCGGCAATAGCTTCGATGGCCGTCAGCGCGGATTGGTCAACGACGCGGCTATCGGCAAAGTCTACAATCACAACGGACGGGTCATTTTTGGGTTCAAAGAGTTCCGTGAAGCCTTCGACCGATCCAAAGAACAGCGGCCCTTGGATTTGGTAGACTCGCGCGCTTTCTGGCGTGTCGTAGCGCTTGGCATGAATGCGCGTTGCGTTGTTCCATGCGTAGGTCAGCGCCGAGACGATGACGCCGACAACGACGGCTGTCGCAAGGTCGTACATGACGGTGACCACAGTCACGAGGACGATGACCACTGAATCTGAAAGAGGCACGCGGCGCATGATTTTGAAGGAGTTCCAGGCGAAAGTACCAATGACCACCATGAACATCACTCCGACGAGGGCTGCGAGCGGAATTTGTTCGATCAGCGGTGAGGCGACAACAATGAAGAGGAGGAGGAACAGAGCAGCGGAAATGCCAGAAAGGCGTGTGCGACCACCCGATTTCACGTTGATCATGGATTGGCCGATCATGGCGCACCCGCCCATTCCACCGAAGAAACCTGTCACGAGGTTCGCTCCGCCTTGAGCAATACACTCTTTCGATGCACCGCCGCGCTCGCCGGTGATTTCGCCGACGAGATTTAGGGTCAGGAGGCTTTCAATAAGGCCGATTGCGGCAAGGATCAGCGCATACGGGAGGATGATCTCGAAAGTTTCCCAAGTCAGCGGGACCATAGGAATATGGAAAGTTGGTAGGCCGCCTTCTATCGAGGCAAGGTCGCCAACGCGCGGAACGTCCAGCCCAAAAGCGATCACGATCAAAGCGATAATGACGATGCCCGCGAGCGGGGCCGGGACAAGTGTGGTCAGCTTGGGCATGGCCCAAATGATCCCCATGGTGGCGACGACAAGGATCAGCATCAGAGTCAAAGGCCAACCGGTCATCCATTCGCCACCGCTCATACCGTGGCCTGCGACCTCGGCTGTGCCGGGCACTTGAAACTGGGTCAATTGGGCCAGAAAAATAACGATGGCAAGACCGTTGACGAATCCAAGCATGACAGGGTGTGGAACGAGACGGATGAACTTGCCCCATTTCATGACTCCGATTGTGATCTGGATAAGGCCCATGAGGACAACGGTGGCGAAAAGGTACTCAACGCCGTGTGTCGCCACGAGCGAGACCATGACAACAGCAAGGGCACCCGTCGCTCCAGAAATCATCCCGGGACGACCACCGAAAACGGCGGTGATAAGACCGACGATGAACGCTGCGTAGAGGCCGACAAGCGGGTGAACGCCGGCCACAAATGCGAAGGCCACAGCCTCGGGCACAAGGGCCAGCGCTACGGTGAGGCCGGCAAGCAGTTCTGTCGGCATTTGTCCGGTGTTTGTCGCGCGAACGCGGTCTTTCAAATCGGAAAAAATCGAGCGGCGGGCCAAAGCGGCCATTTTCATTCTGGTCACAAGATGTCCTGGAGTTTTCGTGTGTTAGCGGGCGCATAACACAACCAGATCGAATTGCACGGTCTATCT
>CAZMRS010000213.1:0-5063 GCA_964568435.1 uncultured Boseongicola sp.
GTGGCTTGCCGCACTCTGTTCATATGTCACAGTCAATCCACCCGCGCCAAAGCGGATTGTCAGCGACGCGCCCACCTATTGGGCGCAAACTTGCCGAGCAAACTGTGGATAACTTGGCGGCTAGGTCGACAATTTTGCCTGTATCGCCTGACCGGCCGCCCATCCCGACGACCACGCCCACTGAAAGTTGTAGCCACCCAGCCACCCCGTGACATCGACCGCCTCGCCGATGGCATAAAGCCCCGGGACAGACTTTGCCTCCATTGTCTTTGACGACAGACCATCTGTATCAATCCCACCGAGTGTCACTTCGGCCGTGCGATATCCTTCCGTCGCTGTCGGCTTGAAAGCCCAATTCTGCAGAGCGTCCGCAATTTCTCCAAGGCGCGCGTCCGACTGATCGGCAAGATTACCTTTGATCTCCAACCGTTCCGCCATTTCAGTCGCAAGGCGTGCAGGCATGTAGTCACCCAAGACGGACGACATCCCGCGCCGTCCGGCCACTTTCTTATCAGCCACCAATCGATCATATAAATCAGCATCAGAACAGAGAGTTAGAGTAACATCTTCACCCTCCCTCCAATAGGAACTTGCTTGCAGGATAGCTGGCCCAGAAAGACCGCGATGGGTAAACAGGATCGCCTCATCAAAACCGACGCCACCCGCCATGGCACGCCCTTGAACCGACACTCCGGACAATGACTTCAGCTCAGCATCATCATGTGTAAATGGCACTAACGCCGGCCGTGTTTCCGTCACGGACAGTCCAAATTGCTCGGCCAACCGATACGCCAATCCTGTCGCGTCCATCTTAGGAATCGACTTACCGCCAGTCGCCAGAACAAGGTTCTGCGCTTCGACAAATACAGGCTCGCCATCCCGACTTAATACAACATAAAACACCCCATCGCGATGTGAAACTTCCTTGATTTCCGTTTTACACCAGAGTTTTGCGCCAGCTTTCTCAAGCTCGTCGACAAGCATCGCAATGATCTCTTTCGAAGACCCATCACAAAACAACTGGCCCAGCGACTTCTCATGCCATGCAATGCCATGTGAGGTAACGAGGTCTATAAAGTCCCACTGCGTGTATCGGCTCAACGCGGACTTCGCGAAGTGCGGGTTGTTGGACAAAAACGCCCCGGGCTCGCACCCGAGGTTCGTGAAGTTACAGCGCCCTCCGCCGGAGATCCGGATTTTCTCGCCTGGTGCTTTCGCGTGATCCACCACCAGAACACCGGGCCCCGCGTGCGCCGCGCACATCATTCCGGCGGCACCCGCCCCTAAAATCAACGTATTAACCTGCACAACCAATTGACCCGCTCGAACCGCAAGAAAACCTCATGTTTTCCTAGCCCTTTCCCGCCCGATTCGTTACACTGACAGACAGACCCGGACAACCGGGCGAAACGAGGCAGTTCGAGCAGGACGCATGACAGAAATGGTCTACGGCTCTGTCCCCACGCGGGACGGCGAGCCTATCCTTCCCCGCTGGTGGCGCACCATCGACAAATGGTCACTCAGCGCCGTGTTACTCCTCTTTGGCATTGGGCTTTTGCTTGGCCTTGCCGCCTCACCCCCTCTCGCTCAAAGGAACGGCTTCTCCGACTTCCACTACGTTCAGCGTCAGGCCTTCTTTGGTGGTCTCGCTATGGTCACCATTTTCGCGTTCTCGCTGATGTCGCCGCAAACCGGGCGTCGCCTTGCGACCATTGGTTTTGCATGCAGCCTCGTCGCTCTCATGCTCTTGCCGTTCTTCGGCACAGACTACGGCAAAGCCGCTGTCCGGTGGTTCTCTCTCGGTTTCGGCTCGATCCAACCATCTGAATTCCTGAAACCCGGCTTCATCGTTATTGCGGGATGGATGATCGCCGCTTCAAACGAAGTCGCAGGCCCACCGGGCAAAAGCTACTCGTTCGCGCTCGCCGTCTTCATCGCCCTTCTGCTCGCGCTCCAGCCCGACTTCGGGCAGGCCGTTCTGGTGCTGTTTTCATGGGGCGTGATGTACTTTGTCGGCGGTGCACCTTTCATCATCCTTGCGGGCATCGCAGGGCTAACAGTCATCGGTGGCGCCTTCGCATACCAAAACTCCGAACACTTCGCCCGTCGCATAGACGGCTTTCTCTCTGCAGAAGTCGACCCAACGACCCAACTTGGCTACGCCGCCAACGCCATCCGCGAAGGCGGTTTCTTCGGTGTCGGCGTCGGTGAAGGCACCGTCAAATGGTTTCTGCCCGACGCGCACACCGACTTCATCATAGCCGTCGCGGCGGAGGAATATGGTCTGATCCTCGTCCTCGTGATCATCTTTCTCTACGCCACGATCGCGCTCCGCTCGCTCTTCCGCCTCATGCGCGAACGCGATCCGTTCATCCGCCTCGCCGGAACTGGCCTCGCTTGCACATTTGCGGTGCAGGCCATGATCAACATGTCGGTCGCTGTCCGTCTTCTGCCCGCCAAGGGCATGACACTGCCGTTCGTCAGCTACGGCGGCTCTTCCCTTATTGCAAGCGGCATCCTCATTGGCTTGCTCCTCGCCTTCACGCGCACGCGCCCGCAAGGCGAAATTGCCGACCACCTGATCCGAGGGAACCGTTGAGCAAAGCGAAGCATCTCGTCATCGCTGCAGGCGGCACCGGCGGGCACATGTTCCCGGCTCAAGCGCTTGCCGAAGAGATGCTGAACCGCGGTTGGCGCGTCACGCTGTCCACGGACGCTCGAGGAGCGCGATACACCGGCGGGTTTCCCGATGCGGTGACCTTGCGAGAAGTCAAAAGCGCAACTTTCGCGCGCGGTGGCCTCATCGCCAAAGCACTTGTACCCCTGACAATTCTGGCGGGCGTTGCCGCCGCCAAGTGGCGTTTCCTGACAGACCGGCCAACGGTCGTTGCTGGCTTCGGCGGCTACCCGTCGATCCCGGCCATTGCCGCCGCGTGGGCGCTCCGAGTTCCACGGATGATCCATGAGCAAAACGGTGTCCTGGGGCGCGTGAACCAAATCTTCGCAAAACGCGTGAACAAAGTCGCCTGCGGTACCTGGCCCACAACGCTCCCTTCAGGAGTTGAGGGCCTCCACACCGGCAACCCCGTCCGCGCCGCGATCCTTGAAAAGGCCGCCGCACCCTACCCGGACACTGAAACGCTCAACATCCTCATCATGGGTGGCAGTCAAGGCGCACGCATCCTCTCCGATGTCGTCCCAGAGGCGATCACATCTCTCCCGGAGGATACAAGGAAGCGCCTGAACATCAGCCACCAGGCCCGCCCCGAAGACCTCGCCCGGGTAACCGATGCTTACACGCTTGGCAATATCACCGCCGACGTACAAACTTTCTTCAACGATGTCCCCGAGCGCATGAGCGCCGCCCACCTCGTTATCTCACGTTCCGGCGCATCATCCGTGGCCGACATCTCTGTCATCGGGCGCCCGTCCATCCTCGTACCCTTCGCTGCCGCCGCGGCCGACCACCAAACCGCCAACGCGCGTGGCCTTGTCGAGGTCGGCGCCGCAACGCTCATCAAAGAATCTGATCTTGCGCCCGACGCGCTTTCGGCGCACATCCTCGCCATCCTTCAAGACCAAGAAAAAGCCCGCGACATGGCCGCAAAAGCCCTGTCGACCGGCAAACCAGACGCGACCGAGCGCCTCGCAGCCCTCGTCGAGCACCTCGCGGAGTAGAGCCATGAACGCAGCAGCCGTCACCAAACTCCCCACAGAAATGGGTCCGATCCATTTTGTCGGCATCGGCGGGATAGGGATGTCGGGCATCGCCGAAGTGCTGATCGAAGCGGGCTACACTGTCCAAGGCTCCGACTTGAAGCGCTCAAAAATCACAAACCGGCTTGAGCGCTTGGGCGCAACTATCTTCGAAGGCCAAAAAGCCGATAACCTCGAAGGCGCGGAAGTCGTCGTCATCTCGTCGGCCATTAAACCCGGCAACCCGGAACTGGACGAAGCCCGTCGCCTTGGCCTTCCAGTTGTACGCCGTGCGGAAATGCTCGCTGAACTGATGCGCCTGCGCTCCAACATCGCGGTCGCCGGTACCCACGGCAAAACCACGACAACCACAATGATCGCTGCCCTCCTCGACGGTGGTGGTATCGACCCCACCGTCATCAACGGCGGTATCATCCACGCCTATGATTCCAACGCGCGTGTAGGCTCTGGCGAATGGATGGTGGTTGAGGCCGATGAAAGCGACGGCACATTCAACCGCCTGCCCGCCACCATTGCTATCGTCACGAACATCGACCCGGAACATATGGAGCACTGGGGCACGATCGAAGCGTTGCGCAAAGGCTTCGACGACTTCGTCTCAAACACCCCGTTCTACGGCCTCGCCGTTCTCTGCACCGACCATCCCGAGGTGCAGGCGCTCGTTGGGCGCATCACCGACCGCCGCGTTGTAACCTATGGCTTCAACAGCCAAGCGGACGTTCGCGCTGTGAACCTGCGCTACGAAGGCGGTGCCGCGCACTTCGACATCGCACTTTCCGCCGACGAGATGGTTATCGAAGGCTGCACACTCCCGATGCCAGGGGACCACAACGTCTCCAACGCACTGGCAGCCGTGGCCGTCGCCCGCCACTTGGGCATGAAAGCAACCGAAATCCGTGACGCACTTGCGAATTTCAAAGGCGTCAACCGGCGCTTCACCAAAGTTGGCGAGGCCGATGGTGTCACAATCATCGACGACTACGGCCACCACCCTGTTGAAATCGCCGCCGTTCTGAAAGCCGCACGCCAAGCTGTGGCAGACACGCCCGATGCCCGCGTCATCGCCGTGCATCAACCGCACCGATATTCGCGCCTGTCCTCGCTCTTTGATGACTTCTGTACCTGCTTCAACGATGCCGACGTCGTGGGGATCGCCGAAGTCTTTGCCGCGGGAGAAGACCCGATACCCGGAGCAACCCGCGAAGACCTCGTCGCAGGCCTCATTCGCCACGGCCACCGCCACGCCCGCGAAGTGGTCAGCGAAGCAGACCTCGAACGTCTCGTCCGCGAACAAGCCCGCCCCGGCGATATGGTCGTCTGTCTGGGCGCAGGAACGATCAGCGCGT
>CAZMRS010000214.1:0-1456 GCA_964568435.1 uncultured Boseongicola sp.
AAGCAGCCAAACGGGCCCTTGAGACCTGATACGCCGGGCAAGAGAGCGTCGTCACCAACCTCGACATTTTCGAGCACAATCTCGCCCGTGATAGAGGCCCGAAGCGACAACTTGCCTTCGATCTTTGGTGCCGAAAGACCTGGCGTGCCTTTGTCCAGGACAAAGCCTTTGATTTTGCCGTCGTGCGCCTCGGATTTAGCCCAAACTACGAAGACGTCCGCGATTGGGCTGTTGGAAATCCACATCTTCGCGCCGTTCAAAACATAGCCGTCGCCTGTTTTCTTTGCGATTGTCTTCATGCCAGCTGGGTCAGAACCTGCCTCGGGTTCGGTCAGGCCAAAGCAGCCGATCCACTCTCCCGATGCGAGTTTTGGTAGGTATTTTTCGCGCTGGGCATCGGTGCCGTAGGCGTGGATAGGATACATTACAAGCGATGATTGAACGCTCATCATCGAGCGATATCCGGAATCAACGCGCTCAATTTCCCGCGCCACGAGGCCATAAGTGACATACCCGGCGCCGAGCCCGCCATACTCTTCCGGTATAGTGACGCCAAGCAGGCCCATTTCACCCATCTCCGCGAATATGCCGCGGTCGACACCTTCGTTTTCGTACATCTCATCAACGCGGGGTGCCAACTTATCCGCGGCATACGCGCGCGCTGCATCTGCCACCATTCGTTCGTCTTCTGACAGTTGGTCGCCGAGCAGCAGGGCATCTTCCCAATCGAATGAGCCGAGCGAGGGACCTTTTCCGGTCTTGCTTCCATCAAGCATGGTCATTGTCCTTTTCGTGTCATCTGTGCAGCTTCCGCCCCGGCTATCCTGCCGAGTACAACGGCTGAGAGCAGCCCGTTACCGGAGAGATATCCGCTATCGGTTTTTCCTGAAACCCCAACCGCTGCTCCACCGGCTGCAAAAAGATTTGCTAGCGTGCCACCGGTGTTGAGTTTGACGCGGGCGGTATCGTCCACGTTCAATCCACCTTGTGTATGAAACAAAGCTCCCGTCACCCGCACAGATTTATAAGGTGGTGAGAGCGGCGTATTTCCAAAAGCGCGACCAAATGAATCCTCTCCGCCCCAAGGGAGAGCTTCAACCGTTTCTGTCAACGCCTCCGGCGGCAAATCGCACTTGCTGGCGAGTTCACCCAGAGACCCAGCGGTCTTGATCGCGCCTACTGCTTCCGCGTCCTTAAAGTCTTGGAACTGACGAGCGATTTCCGCGATACGTTGATCGAAGACAGTCCATACTACGCCATCTTCCTGTTCTAGGACAAAACGCGCGGCCTCTGAGTACCCTAGCGCTTCGTTCCAGAACCTTTGCCCGTCCTTGTTTACTTGGATACCACCCTCGGTGATGACTGCCCAGGTGATAAGAATGCCGTGTGGGTGCGCGACGTTTCCGTGTCCTTGGTATGCTCCAAGATGCATCATCTCCGCACCCAGATCTTTCCC
>CAZMRS010000214.1:1466-5035 GCA_964568435.1 uncultured Boseongicola sp.
AAAGCATCGCCTGTGTTCCCGTCATGGCCAAACCAAACCGCGTTCATTATTTCGGGCATTAAGCGCGCGACCATCTCGCGATTTCCGCCAAAGCCGTTACATGCAAGAATCAGCGCTTCGCAACCGATCCGCTCGAAGCCGTCGGGGCCACAAACTTCCACACCAGTTATTGTATTGCCGATGGCGAAGAGAGTTGTTGCGCGGCGACTGCAAACAATGTCGATGCCCTGGTCCTCACACGTCGCGCGAAGCCTGTCGACAAGCTCGCGACCAGCTCTGGACGGGAGGCCGTGCATTCGACGGCGGGAATGTCCGGGGTAGTCAAAATCAGTAACGACCGAGAAGGGAAGATCGAAAGTCTCTCCGAGCCAATCTACGGTCTGGCCCGAATTTCTTGAGAGCAACTCTACGAGGTTTTGCGGATTTTGCCCTTTTGCTTTGGTCTGAATGTCGGCTGCGAAAAACTCGGAGGAGTCAATTATTCCCGCTTGATCTTGGAATTTTGTTCCCGCGGCGGGTATTAGCCCGGCTGAAAGCGCTGTTGAACCCGAAGGAACTGCGTCCGCTTCGATTACGAGCACGTCGCCGCCCGAAGTTTTGGCAGAAAGTGCTCCTACCAAACCTGCAGCCCCTGCGCCGATGATGACGATCGGCACGTTGATATCAAATCCCGAGGAAGGGGTTGGCTTAACTGTCATACTCGCCTGCGTCGTACGCTCTTCCACGCGCCAGCATGTCATTTGTACCCAGCTTTTCGTTAAGTCCGTCGAAATCAAACATCCGGCTCTGAAAAGGTCGGTTGCTGCCACTCGATTTGAGACTTGTGTAGTAGTCGCCTGCAGTTTTGGCCAAGGCTCGTACTACTCCGCCCGGGAAAATCACAATTGAGTAACCAAACGCCTCAAGGTCTTCCGCGCTTTGAACAGGCGTCGCGCCGCCCTCAACCATGTTCGCAAGCAGCGGCGCTCTTCCTTTGAAATGATCTGACACCGCGCGCAGCTCCTCTCCCGAGCGGGGAGCTTCCACAAAAAGCGCGTCCGCTCCGGCTTCCAGGTAAGCTTCCGCGCGTTCGATCGCGGCGTCGAAACCCTCGACAGCCAAGGCATCAGTGCGAGCAATAATGAGCGTTTCTTCAGATGCTCGCGCATCGACCATTGCCGCAATCTTTCCACTCATTTCTGTTCTTGAAATCAGCGATTTGTCCGACAGATGCCCGCAACGTTTTGGGAAGGTTTGATCTTCAACCTGCAGCGCGTTGGCACCCGCGCGCTCGTATAGGCGCATGGTACGTTGCGCGTTTAGGGCGTTGCCGAAGCCAGTATCTGCATCAATGATAACCGGGAGATCTACACGGTCACGGATCAGAGACATCGTATCAGCCATCTCTGTAACGGACGTCAGTCCGATGTCTGGTCGGCCCAGGCGGGTGTAGGCCACTGCCGCACCAGATAAGTACAGCGCCTCGAATCCGGCAGCCTCTGCGGTAGAAGCGGTGAGGCCGTCGTAAACGCCCGGCGCCGTCAAGATCGCATCCTGCGCAATTCGCGTTTTGAGAGTCATGATAACATCTCCTCGACCTCGGCGCAGGTGCGAATTGGTGTGATCGATCCAAGCGACGTCAAGGTCGCGTCGTGGACTTCTGGATTGAACGCGGCACAGCCGTCCGACAGCAACACCGTGTTGATGTTACGCAGATGGGCATCTCGAACGGTGCTTGCGACGCCGCCGTTTGTGACGATGCCACCGACAATCAAGGTGTCGATCTCGAGAGCACGCAAGATGTACTCCAGCCGCGTCTGATATAGTGCCGAGTATGCGACCTTCTCGACGGTGTAGTCAGCGGGAGCTAACTCATCCACCAAACTATGCCCGAAGCCACCAGGTGCAAAGTCTCCCTTGCCGAGAAAAGGGCGCAGCTTTTTCAGGTGAGGCGCGATGAGTGGTTCCCCTCCCGGGCCGGGCACAAGCGTGAACTGTGCGCTGACATAGACGCCGCCTTTTGCACGCAGCGCATCGCGGAGAGGTGCGATCCGCTTGGGCAAAGCCGCGATCAACTCTGAGCCTTGTCCTGCCCTGCCCTAGGCACCTTTCTTATGCAGGAAGTCGTTCTGCAAGTCTTTCGTGAGCAGGGCTGTGCGCTTTGGCTCAATTGTCGTTGCCATATCAAGCCTCGCTTCTTGCAATGATGGTGTTTCCGTAGTCGTCGACTTTTGCAGTTAGCCCCGGATCGACAAGTACTGTTGTGTCCGGCTGCTCGAGAATGGCCGGTCCTGCAATTACCGCCCCGACAGGCAGTGCCAGCCGGTTGTAAATCGCGGTCTCGTACCATGCGTTCTCAAAATGCACCGTACGGATGCCTTTCAAGGCCGCTTCTACGGACCCGGTGGTAGGCGCAAGCGTTCTAAGATCAAATTTTGGTCGACGCCCGATGACCGCTGTCCGTAAATTCATTACGCGGCGCTGGCCATTCTTGAGTAACCGACCGTAAGTGGCTTGATAGGCTTGGTCGAAGGCGTGTTCGATATTTTCGACCGTCGGTGGGACAGCCGTATTGTCCGAAATCGTGACTGGTAGCGGAACCGACACTGTATGGGTTTGCCCGACATAGGCCATGTCCAACTCGACCACAACTTCGCGCGCTTCGAAGCGAGACTCGGCGGCGTTCAGCAATGCCATTCCGTCGTCGACATGCCTTTGGATTGCTTTACCAAGATCGGTCGTGTCCAATGCTTCTGTCAGGCTATTTACTGTCTGAACAAAGTCCTGTCGCATATCGGCAATGACGCATCCCATTGCACTTGTTACCCCCGGATATCTTGGGACAATCGCGTTCCCGATCCCGACGTCTCTCAAGAGCGCTCCGGTGTGTAATGCTCCGCCCCCGCCAAATGGCATGAATGCAAAACGCTTGGGGTCGAACCCGCGCTCGATGCTAACAAGGCGAATAGCGCCAGCCATTCTGGAGTTCGCGACTGTCAAAATGGCTTCGGCGGCTTCGATTGCCGAAAGGCCCAACTTCCTACCGACGTGTAGATCGATTGCCCGACCTGCCGCTTCAACATCAAGCCGCTCGAGTTTTCCGCCAATGGGACTGTCTGGGTCAATTCGCCCGAGAACAACATTCGCGTCAGTCACAGTTGGTCGATCGTTCCCAAGGCCATAAGCGACGGGACCGGGGGTGGAGCCTGCGCTTTCCGGTCCAATATTCAAGAGGCCACCTTTATCGACCCAAGCGATCGACCCGCCGCCCGCGCCAATCGTCGTGATCTCGATCATAGGGGTGCGGACAACCATTCCGAAGTCGATGGACGTCTGCGGGGATAGCATGGACTCACCGTCTGCTATCAGTGCCACATCGAAGCTTGTGCCGCCCATATCGCCAGTAATCACGTTTTCGAATCCGGCTGATTTAGCGATATGGCCTGCCGCGATGACACCTGCTGCAGGCCCGCTGAGTGCGGTCCGTATTGGAAGCCGACAGGCGGTATCTGTTCCCATCACGCCGCCGTTCGATTGAACAATCAGGAACTCGCCCTTGAAGCCTCCGTTGGCTAGGGCTGTGTCCAATC
>CAZMRS010000215.1:0-5000 GCA_964568435.1 uncultured Boseongicola sp.
CGTCCCGATCCATAACTGTCCCGCAAAATACCGATCGCACCCTGCGACACCGGGAACCCGTCCCCGGACTTCAATTCATCCATCAACTGAGCCACCGCCCCACCGTCGCGCCCATAGGCGTCAAACAAAGCGCGTTCAAAGTTCGAAGATACCTGGATGTCCATCGACGGGCTGATCGACGGCGTTACACCTTCTTTGGTATAGGCTCCTGTCTCCAGCGTCCGATGCAGAATGTCGTTCTGGTTCGTCGCCACGACCAATCGTTCAATCGGCAACCCCATACGCTTGGCGATATAGCCCGCAAAGATGTCCCCGAAGTTCCCGGTGGGTACTGTGAAACTCACCGCCCGCTCCGGTGCTCCCAGCGACACAGCCGACGAGAAATAATACACGACCTGCGCCAAAACTCGGCCCCAGTTGATCGAGTTCACGGCCGCCAAGCTCACCTCATCGCGAAACTCGAAGTCTGCGAACATATCCTTCACAGCCGCCTGACAATCATCGAAATCGCCATCCAACGCCAAAGCATGCACGTTGGCCTCGACAGGCGTCGTCATTTGACGCCGCTGCACCTCGCTCACGCGCCCATGTGGATACATGATGAAGACATCCACCGCATCCAGGCCCCGGAACGCCTCAATCGCCGCCGATCCCGTATCGCCGCTGGTCGCGCCCACGATCGTCACGCTCTTGCCTGCCCGCGTCAGCGCCACCTCGAACATCTGCCCGATAAGCTGCATGGCAAAGTCTTTGAACGCCAGCGTCGGCCCGTGAAACAGCTCCAAGAGAAAGTGATTGGGCCCAAGTTGCACCAAGGGCGCTCGCGCATCATGCCCGAAAGACGCATAGGCCCGCCCGATGATGTCGCCGAACTCCTCGTCCGTGAACGTGTCGCCGATAAAGGGCCGCATCACGCGGAAGGCCTGTTCCTCGTAAGAAAGACCGGCCAGCGCTGCGATGTCGGCCTTCGACATCTGCGGTACGCTTTCGGGCACATAAAGTCCCCCGTCCCGCGCCAGCCCCGTCAGCATGGTTTCCTCAAAATTCAGAACCGGCGCATTGCCCCTGGTCGATACGTATTTCATCACTGTTCCCCGCGGCGTCCCCGCCTCATACGCCAAAGAAAAAACAAGGTCATCCCCACCCAGACAGCGGCCAGTCCAAACCACTGCACCGCATAGCCGAGATGGTTGTTCGGAATGCCAGCTGTCGTCACCGGTAAAGGCGTCGCGCGCGGGTCTGTTCCCGACACGGAGCGCGCCACGACCAGCACCTCTTCAGTGCCGAGCGCTGCAGCCATCGCTGGGACATCGCGGGCAAAAAACAAACCCGCCTCAAAGTCCGGTTCGGGCGTAAAGCTGTCTACCTCACGTGGCCAGTGGAGATTTCCAACGACCGACATATCCGCGCCCGGACGCACCGCGTCGCGTGCCGCATCCGGCACAAACCCCTCATCCAACAGAATGCGCCGACCGTCGCGTGTCTCAAACGCAGAAATCACACGATACCCCGGTCCGACGTTCTTAATCGAGGTCAAGACAACCAACTCCGCGCCCACAGTTCGCCCCGACACTGCCACCGGCAAAAACCGATCCGCCTCTACATCAAACCGCTCAGGCAAGGCCACCGGCTCCGCCACGATCCGCGCAGAGATCTCGTCTAAGAGAGCCGTCTTCCATGCCAATCGATCCAGCTGCCAAAAGCCAAAAGTGACCAGCACGGCAGTGCCAGCGACGCCAAATACCAATGGAAGTATGAACCGTTTCACTTATGCCCTCTTGGCAATCAAAAAGCGCGAGACCCGCCCGCGCTTTCTTCTTGGTCTAAATATCCCCGGGGGTGTGGGGGTGGAACCCCCACCGACAGCGGCCCACATGACGGTTGCAGAGCAATCAATGTGCAGGGCGCAAGCCCCTCTTTAGCCACCCCAGATGTAAACAGCCGCAAAGAGAAACAGCCAAACCACATCTACGAAGTGCCAGTACCAGACGGCGGCTTCGAAACCGACATGCTTTTCCTGTGTGAAGTGCCCGGCGCGCAGGCGCATGTAGCAGACGAAAAGGAAGATTGTGCCAACGATCACGTGGAACCCATGAAAACCCGTCGCCATAAAGAAATTCGCGCCATAAATGTTGCCCGAGAATCCGAAGGTCGCGTGGCTGTACTCATAGGCCTGGAACGCCGTAAACAGCAGACCAAGCAGAACAGCGAGGATCAACCCATTGGCCATGTCCTTGCGGTTGTTTTCATGTGCAATGGCATGGTGCGCCCAAGTCGCGGCCGCGCCTGAGCACAGCAGGATCAGCGTGTTGATCAACGGCAAATGCCACGGATCAAAGGTCTCGATTCCAACCGGCGGCCAGACACCATCCACGGCCGGGCTGATCCCATCGGGATTCATCGGATACATGGCGTGCTTGAAAAAACTCCAGAACCAGGCCGAAAAGAACATGATTTCGGACATGATGAACAAGATGAAACCATACCGAAGCCCAAGACGCACGACCGGGGTGTGATCGCCAATGGCGCTTTCCGAAACCACGTCCGACCACCAGGCAAACATCACGTAAAGCACCAGCGCGAGACCGATGAAGAACATGAACGGCGTTACCTGATGCATCCAGAGAACAGCTCCAAACAGCATGACAAAGCCACCAATCGCGCCGAGAAACGGCCAGATTGATGGGTTTAGAATGTGATAATCGTGGTTTTTAGCATGCGCCATTTTTAGAGGTTCCCTCGGGCGTTTAGTTAATATCTTGCGCGGCCACGGCACCCGTGTCCAGCGAATCCTGCTCTAGGACGTAGTCCTCGGGCAGATCTGTTTCATAGAAGGTGTAGCTCAGCGTAATAACCGAAACCCCGCTCCCATCCGGGTCGTCGAGGATCTCGGGCTCCACAAAGAAGCTCACCGGCATCAGCACCCGCTCACCGGGTTCCAGGACCTGCAGTTCAAAGCAGAAGCACTGGATCTTCGAGAAAAACGCACCACCTGCGAAAGGCGCAACGTTATAGGCGGCTGTTCCCGCAATGGGACGATCCGTCGGATTGTAGGCCTCGTAGAAGGCAAGACCTTCCTGACCGATACGGATTTCCATCTCGCGCTCGACCGGCTTGAACTCCCATGGCATGCCGCGCTCTTTCGAGGCGTCAAACCGCACCTTGATTGTCTGCTCCAACGGCTCATCCATCGCCGCTTCCGCGACATCGGTCGCGCCACCCCAGCCCGTCACGCGGCAGAACCAGTCGTAAAGAGGCACCGACGCCCATGCGAGCGAACCCATGACCAGTATCACGCCAACCAACTGCAGCACGGTCTTCTGCTTCGGATCCATCGGTGCCTTAGCGGGGGTGCTCATTGGCTATCCTCCGCAGGTATCATCTCCACGCGCGGAGCGTGATCAAAAGCTTGCATGGTATCGCCTCGCGTCACCTTCACCACGGTCAGTCCAAAGACCACTGCGATCAAGAACACCAACGTCAAGGCCACACCAACGTTTCTAGAAAGCCGACGGCGATGAAGCTCATGTGTCGCTCTCAAATCCATCAGATCACCCCACCGCGCACCAGACCGTAGTCGATCAGAAGCGCACCAAAGTGAGCAAACAGATAATAGAGCGAAAACCGGAAGAACGCCTTTTCAACCTTGAAGTTGTCGGCCTCGGCCATCTCTTCGTCGCGCTGCCAAATCCGATAAGCTCCAAGAAGGAACCACGCATTGAGCGCGCCAGCCACGACCAGCGTCACCGGTCCGCCAACAGACGTCAGCGCCAACCACACCGGCACGGGCGCCAGCAAGACTGTGTAGGCCAGGATATGGTTGCGGGTCGCGCGACGACCATGGGTCACCGTCAACATCGGCACACCTGCGTCATCGTAATCCGACCGCATAAACAGCGCCAAAGCCCAGAAGTGCGGCGGCGTCCACATAAAGATCAGCGCGAACATCAAGACGGCCTCAACAGAAACCGAACCCGTCGCAGCCACCCATCCGATCAACGGCGGGAACGCACCCGCCGCACCACCGATCACAATGTTCTGAGGCGTCCAACGCTTCAGCCACATCGTGTAGATCACTGCGTAAAAGAAGATCGTGAACGCAAGCAGAGCAGCGGCCAAAAGGTTCGTCGCCAGCCCAAGCATCACAACAGAGATGCCCGACAGCCCAACACCAATCGCCAAAGCTTCACCCGGCTCGACCCGGCCAGATGGCACAGGGCGCTTCGACGTCCGGCGCATCACCGCATCGATATCGGCATCATACCACATGTTCAAAGCACCCGAGGCGCCCGCACCGATCGCAATGAACAGAATGGCCGAGAAGGCTTCGAACGCATGCAAAGATACCGGGGCCACCAACAAGCCCACCAATGCCGTGAAAACCACGAGTGACATCACCCGTGGCTTCAAAAGCTGAAAATAGTCGCCGAAAGTCGGCTCGTATTCCCGGCTGGCGTTGATCGATGCTTCGCTCATCGCTTGCGAACCTTAGTTGGAAGCCAACTGCGTTGTGCCGCGCGGATCGACATACTGACCAGCGACTTTCGTGTCAGCCAACCAGGCGTCATACGCTTCCTGCGTCACAGCTTTCACAGTGATCGGCATGTAAGCATGGCTCAGTCCGCACAGTTCGGAGCACTGACCGAAGTAGATACCTTCCATACCTTCATCGACCTCGAACCATAGTTCGGCCAGACGCCCAGGAACCGCGTCCTGCTTCACGCCGAACGCCGGGATGGTCCAGGAGTGGATCACGTCAGCGCCAGTGACCTGAATAACGACGGTCCTGCAGGTGGGGATCACGATCGCCGTGTAGGTTGCAAGAAGGAATTGATCGTCCGTGTAACCCGCGTCAGCCAACTGTTGCGACACGTCAGGTGTCAACATGTTACCCTCGGCAGAGCCAATCATGTAGCTCTCGAACTCGACGCCTTCGTCGACATACTCATAGCCCCAGTACCACTGGTACCCGGTCGCCTTAACAACAACGTCGCCTTCCG